>JBEIRQ010000366.1:0-2089 GCA_040375885.1 Methylococcus sp. | reverse complement strand
GCCAGGGAGTATCGGTGGCAGCTCTACTGACTTTTCGGGGCGCCTCGGGGTAATGGTTATGGGGCCTTTAGCCTTATCGTCATCAAGGGTCTCTTCCTGGTGCTCCCTTTCGTCCGAGATGATTGGCATTGGCGGGGTCCGCTGCCTTATTGGCCGTGATCCTTTCTCGTTGGGTGCAATGATGTCGCGTTTACTTTCCGTGGCGCGATCGGGGCTGGGTGATGGAACGACCTGCCCACTAAAGTGGTCAAGACGATCGAGTAAAGGGCCAAAGCGTTCGATTAACTTCTGCGTATAGCGACCGATCGTTTCAAGAACCAATAGCCAGCTGAGGCTGGTTAACAGTGAAATGCCCGTCAACAGGAGTGTCACCAGAAAGATGGTCATACCGGTGGTGCCAAGGGCGTGATAAGTCAACTCTGAAATTTGACGGCCAACAATCCCACCATAGCCTTCGGGTAATTCCATGCGAGGGCGAACCATAAAGCGATCGGTAATCCCAGCACTCGCCCCGAGCGCCATGAAGAACCCCAAGAGTCTTAGTAGGACGTCAGCGGGTGGCGGCGACTCGTCATCCCCTTGACGATAGATCAAGGCGCCAAAGACTCCAAGAACGATGGGGAGTAAAAAAGAAGCGATTCCGATCAATGAAAAAAAGAAATCAGCGAGCCAAGCGCCCATCGAGCCTGCAGCGTTATGGATGTTAGGATGAGAGCCTTCATGAGACCACCCTGGATCACCCAGATGGAAGGTAGACAGCGACAGAAGGAGGATGAGCGAAAGGGCAAGATAGGTCAGTAGGAGTGATTCACGGATCCCTCGGATCAGTGCGGCCCCGAGTTCGCGGCCCGCGGTGAACTTCTTTAAGAAGGCGTGCATGTTCTCCACTTCATTGGATGATGGACTTAAGGATGGGGCTAAAGACGGAAGGATTTTTGATCAAAGGGGATGATGGACTATTTTATCCCTTTAGTAGGCAAAGCGCTCCCGCCTCTTGCCACCAACTGGCGCCTAAAAAGCCACTATTTGGGATAGACCTAAGCTTCCCTCTGGGGCTATGCTAATCCTTTTTGGTCATCCTTTGAGATCACCCGACGATCACCTTCATTCATCAACGAGATTCCACTCATGGCCGAACTACGCCACAGCAGACTGCTCATATTAGGTTCAGGACCCGCCGGCT
Organism: Methylococcus sp.; assembly: GCA_040375885.1. Taxonomy (GTDB): domain Bacteria; phylum Pseudomonadota; class Gammaproteobacteria; order Methylococcales; family Methylococcaceae; genus UBA6136. The sequence continues at coordinate 906 of JBEIRQ010000366.1, read as the reverse complement.
ACTCGGCGGCTGTTTACGCGGCCAGAGCCAACCTCAAGCCGCTATTAATCACCGGTCTTGCGATGGGTGGTCAGCTCACCACAACCACCGATGTCGATAATTGGCCCGGGGACGTCGAGGGTGTTCAAGGTCCTGAATTGATGGAGCGAATGAAAAAGCACGCTGAGCGGTTTGAAACGGAGATCATTTTTGATCATATCCACACCGCCGAGCTCACCACGCGCCCTTTCAAATTAACCGGCGATCAAGGGATCTACACCTGCGATGCGCTGATCATTGCAACCGGCGCTTCGGCCCGCTATCTTGGCCTTGATTCTGAGGAAGCGTTCAAGGGACGCGGCGTTTCAGCTTGCGCAACTTGCGATGGTTTTTTTTATCGCAATAAACCGGTTGCAGTGATTGGTGGGGGGAACACGGCTGTTGAAGAAGCGCTCTATCTCTCGAATATTGCCTCACACGTGACCGTCGTTCATCGCCGAGACAGCTTTCGATCTGAGCGGATCCTTTCAGATAAGCTCCTCGAAAAATCACGGACAGGCAATGTCACCATTGAATGGAATGCAACTCTAGAAGAAGTCTTAGGCAATGAGACTGGGGTAAACGGCATCAAGATCAAGGCCTTAGATACAGGCGCTGAAAAAGAACTCCCGCTTGAAGGGGTCTTTATTGCTATTGGACATAGCCCAAATACCGGGATATTTGATGGTCAGTTAGCCATGCGGAACGGCTATATCATTATCAAAACAGGCCTTGAAGGGGGTGCTACCAGTACCAGTATTCCAGGTGTATTCGCGGCTGGAGATGTTGCTGATTCCGTTTATCGTCAGGCCATCACATCAGCAGGATCCGGCTGTATGGCTGCTCTTGATGCAGATAAGTTTCTAGAATCCTTGGAATAGACTTGTG
>JBEIRQ010000253.1:0-3086 GCA_040375885.1 Methylococcus sp. | reverse complement strand
TGTTTGTGCTTTTGATTATCCGCCTTGGGTTTGAAAAGGCTATTGAGCCCGGTGATCATCAGCGGGATGACCGAGAGAATACTGCCCGTTGCAAAGACGGTCAGGCAGGCCGTCTTCGCCGCGGTCATCACGTTTTGGTAGGTGTAGGTCGTAAGGCTAGTGACCAGGAGGGGAAGAACAAAGAAGGCCATGATCACGCTGTAGACCCCAAAAACGAGGTAAAAACCCTGAAGGCGCTCGAATTCTTCAAGGCTCATGGTGCCTGCGGTATGGGCGGCAATCGCCATCACCCCGATGGGCGTCAGACGAACCACTAGACTATTGACTCGGTGAAGGTTTTTGGCGATGAGAGCCAGCTGATCCAGAAGACGTTCGTTCTCTTTGAGGCCCATCATGCTAAAGCCAAACAGGAGGCAGAAGATCACCACGGCTGGGACATGATTATCGGCCATGGCCTTGAAAGGATTGGCGGGTATAAAAAGGGCGTACCAGTCGATTTTTGGGGGTGATTCGACCATGTTGGCACTAAAGAATCCTGACGCCGGGAGATCTTTAAAGGATTCCGCGAGGACAAGGGTCGAAACTCCGCTGGCGATCAGGATCAAGGCATACATTAAAAGGCCTGAACTCGTCAGGAGGCGAAGGTCCTGATGCGAGAGGCGGCCGATGTTTCCAATGAGGGAGACGACGATGTAGGGCACGATCGTCATCTGCATGAGGCCAATATAGATTTGGCCGATCATTTCAAAGGGGCTGGCCAGTTCACCCAAGAAAAGACCCAGGGCAGTGCCTATCAGAAGCCCTAGGGTGATTTTGCTGCTGAGGCTCATAATCCTTGAGGCCCCGGCGTTGATTACTGGTTCTCAGAAAACCGGTAGCCAAAACCCCTGACGGTCTGAATCAAATTTTCCTTACCAAAGTTGGATAAGAGTTTTCGGAGTCTTCGGATGTGCACATCAACGGTCCGCTCTTCGATCGAACTGTGCCTTCCCCAAACCTGATCAAGGAGCTGCGAACGACTAAAGAGCCGATCTTGGTTGCTCAAAAAAAATTCAAGGAGGCGATATTCCGTTGGGCTGATCGTGATCGGCTGACCGAGGATCAAGACGCGATGTTCATCGGAGATCAGGGTGATGCCGCCGGATTCGATCCGTTTGAGTTTATCTAATTTTCCGCAACGCCTGAGGACAGCCCGAATCCGTGCGAGGAGCTCCCGACTCGAAAAGGGCTTGCTGATATGGTCGTCCACCCCTGAATCAAGGCTTTTAATCTTGTCGTCTTCTTCCGTCCGGGCGGTGAGCATGATGATAGGGATCGCGCTATAGCGATCATCCTTTTTAAGTCGCCGCGCCCATTCCATCCCGCTTTGACCTGGGAGCATCCAGTCGAGGATCATCAAATCGGGTAGTTGGCGCTGGAGGATGGTGAGCGCTTTTTGTGTATCACCAGCGAGCTCTATAGAAAAATCAGCTTCTTCCAGCATGTCTTTCAACAGGTCCCTGATGCCTTTGTCGTCTTCCACCACCAGTATATTTAGCATGTCTGATCCCTAGTTCATGATCAAGGGACAGTTTACGGAATAAATTTGATCAATAGGTTACAGCGATAATTTGGAAGAGATAGGCCCTTAGACGCCCCCATCCATCGCGTTCCATTCTTCTTCGGTGAGCAATTTCTTTTTGATCTCGCTGCAGTCAATGCCGTCCTTAGCCGATTCTTTAAGGCATTCGGCATAGTCATGTTTTAGCTTATATTCAGCATTCAGTTCGCCATCCGATGACATGTCGGCCAGAAAGCCAGCACATCCCGTGAGTAGGAGGAACGGTAGGACCATCAGTCGAGATTTTTTCATGGGGTTCTAAGGGGGCGCTTGATGATGTGAGTGTGATCTTTGATGGAGCCATTTCCTTCCCTTCATCCTAAGGGGCTGGGGGGGTCCGGTCGAGCGCCTTTAGGCGCTTCATCATAAGGGGGGCAACCCCTTATGATAAAGCCTATCCGCTTCAGGGTGGTTTGAAAGGATTAAATGGGCAGCTTGGGCCACATGATCAGGCCCCAGGTCAGTCCTGCAAGGGCGAGTGATGAAAGGACGGCCGCTGAGCCCACGTCCTTGGCGCGACCAGAGAGTTCGTGACGTTCAAAACTGATGCGATCGACCACGATTTCAATACCCGTATTGAGGAGTTCGACAATCATCACCAAGATGATGCTGCCGGTCAGAAGGACCTTCTCCATCGGGGTTTCTCCAAGCCAGAGCCCTAAAGGTCCTGCAAGGACGAAGAGATAAACTTCCTGCCGAAAAGCTTCTTCATGCATCCAGGTGGCTTTGAAGCCCCTGATGGAGTGGAAGAAAGCCGCATAGATACGGGCGAAACCCTTGAGATTCTGTCCTGCCATGGTTTAAGTGCTGGTTGGTGTTGAAGGAGGGGGCGTGTGAGGCCTTTAGTTGATATGTTCGCAGCGCGCCCAGACTTCTTTAATCCAGGAGGGGTGTACGGTTAAATCACCCCGCATCAGCCATTCGACGACCAAGCTTGCGACATCTGGATAGCGAACCGTATGTGAGTGATCCTGTTCCAGCCAGATCGCGATGGCCTCAGATTCAAGATCGTGCATCACATCCCCAAGATTTAAGGTCTTGAGTGCCATGGCATTGGAGAGTTGTTCCATTTGCCCATGAAGGGGTTTTACCAGCAATTTCTTACCAAAGTGAAGGGCTTCACTGGGTAATTCAAAGCCCGCATTACAAATGACGCCACTACATTCTGCAAAGTCTGCCTGAAAGCCTTCCCGTGAAAGCCCCTTGACCGAGATATGGGCGGGACTTTCATTTTCTGAAATAGCCCCGCCTGGATTGTAGACATGAAATTCGTGGGTATTGAATGGGCGGAGTAACTCAATGACTTCGTACACATCTTCGAAGGGGAGATAAACAATGATCTTTCCCGTCTTTCTAGGCACTTTAGGTAAGGTCGTTTCGATCATCGGGGGCAGGATCGGACCATTGAAATGGTCCCAGTGAATCCCAAGACCCACGTGCGCGGGGGCAAAATATTTTAGGACCTGAATGCCCATAAAGTCAGCCC
>JBEIRQ010000353.1:0-2181 GCA_040375885.1 Methylococcus sp. | reverse complement strand
GACCCGATCTGCGCCCTTCAGGCCGCGATGGAAGGTTATCGTGTGGTCACTATGGATGAAGCCTGCTCCGAGGCCGACATTTTCGTCACAGCGACAGGCAACTACCACGTCATTACCCATGACCACATGGTGAAGATGAAGAATCAGGCCATCGTCTGCAACATTGGTCATTTCGACAACGAAATCGAAGTCGCCGCCATCGAAAAATACCAGTGGGAAGAAATCAAGCCCCAGGTCGATCACGTGATCTTTCCGGATGGGAAGCGCATTATCCTTCTCGCCAAGGGGCGTCTGGTCAATCTCGGTTGCGGCACCGGGCATCCTTCCTATGTGATGTCTTCAAGCTTCGCCAACCAGACCATCGCCCAAATCGAATTGTGGATCGAAAAAGACTCCGGGAAATATCCCGTCGGGGTCTATACCCTTCCAAAGCATCTCGATGAAAAGGTCGCTCGCCTTCAACTGAAAACACTCAATGCGGTGCTGACGACCCTAACCTCAGAGCAGGCCGCTTATATCGGAGTGGCCCAGGAAGGCCCCTTCAAGCCGGATCACTATCGCTACTGAGGATCTCATCCATGCTCTCTTTGGGATCCACGATCATCGTGGATCCCAAAGGTGGATAAAGACCCACCACCCCATTGCTGACACGGCCAACATCAGGCGGTGTCCCCCTCAATTTAGGAATGATCCGATGCCAGCAGCCAGCACCAACCCGATCTTCAGCATGGAATTTTTTCCGCCGCGAACGCCGGAGGCCGAAGCTTCCCTCGCCGGCGTCATCGAGAGGCTTGCTCCCTTAAAGCCCAGATTTTTCTCCGTCACTTTCGGAGCGGCGGGATCAACCCGCGAGAAAACCTTCGAGACAGTCCTTACCCTTCAGTCGCTGGGGCTTGAAGGGGCCCCCCACCTTTCCTGTATCGCCTCGACCCGTGACAATATTCGGGACGTCCTCATGGCCTACCAAGCGGCTGATATCCGACACATCGTGGCCCTTCGAGGCGACATGCCCTCCGGCATGCTCTCAGCCGGTGAATTTCGCTATGCGAATGAACTGGTCGCCTTTATTCGTGAGGAAACTCAAGACCACTTCCACATTGAAGTGGCTGCCTACCCTGAGATGCACCCTCAGGCCCCGAATTTTCGGACGGATCTTCAAAATTTCAAGCGCAAAGTCGAAGCCGGCGCTAATAGCGCTATCACCCAGTACTTCTTTAACCCAGAGGCCTACTTCCGATTTCTTGATGATTGCGAAAAGACTGGAATCGATATTCCCATCGTCCCAGGCATCATGCCGATCACCAACCACACCCAGATCGCCCGCTTCTCCGAGATGTGCGGAGCCGATATTCCGCGCTGGATCCGCAAGCGCCTAGAGCAGCTTGGAGATGACCGCGAGGGCATTAGAGCCTTTGGCCTTGAAGTCATTTCGGACCTTTGTCAACGACTACTGGAGGAAGGTGCTCCAGGCCTCCATTTCTATACCCTCAACCAATCAGAAGCGGTTCTCGGCATCTACCGAAACCTTGGGATGACCATTCCTCCCGCATAAAGCTGTGATACCTTAAGCCCCCATCCTGGCACCCAATCGTGTCATCCCATTGACGTCAAATACCGAGGTTTTGATGAGCCTTCTTGATTTTGTGTCCGATATCGGCCAAGCGCTTTTTAATAGCGAAGAACACGCCGCAGAAAAAATCCAGCACCACATCCTCGCTGATAATCCTGGGATCGAGAACCTCGGCGTTCTCTTCCAGAAAGGCTTCGTCACCCTCACGGGCACCAGCAAGAGTTGGGAAGCGGTTGAAAAGGCGATCCTGATGGCGGGTAACGTCAAAGGCGTGGGCAAAGTCATCAGCAACATCGAAGTCAGTGAAAGCCAGGATCTCGCACCCGGTGAACTCGGGGGCTCAGGCAACAACCAGTATTACGTCATTAGATCAGGGGATACCCTTTCAGCGATCGCGAAACAGTTTCTTGGTGATGCCTCGAAATATCCGGCGATCTTTGAAGCCAACCGGGAGGTCATTAAACACCCCGACAAGATATTTCCTGGGCAAAAAATCAGAATCCCTGTCTAATCTTGGGGGGTTAATAGCCACCCCCTTTTGATCCCATGCCAAACAATCAAGACCTAGCAAAGCGTGATCTAAAGGTCCTTTGGCACCCCTGCACCCAGAT
>JBEIRQ010000011.1:0-14369 GCA_040375885.1 Methylococcus sp. | reverse complement strand
TCGACAAATCGTTCGCGACTATGAGGCACAACTGCCCGCCGGCGCCTGGCCGAACTGGGTACTCGGAAACCATGACCGTCCTCGCCTTGCTAGCCGAATCGGTTCCCCCAAGGCCCGACTGGCTCAGCTCCTTCTGCTAACCCTTAGGGGAACGCCCACGTGTTACTACGGGGATGAACTCGGCATGCTGAATGGTTCGATCCCAAAGGAGCGGATCAAAGACCCGCAGGCAATCAACCAGCCAGAGGTCGGCGACTGGATGGGTCGCGATCCTCAGCGAACCCCCCTTCCCTGGACAAAAGGTCCCAATCGAGGCTTTGCACCCCCAGGCGCTGACCCTTGGCTACCGGTTGACTCAGAGACACGGACCCCGAGTATCGAGACCCAAAACAGCGATCCCGATTCCCCTCTTCGTTTCTTTAAAGCGTTGGCGGAACTCCGACAATCAGAACCCACTCTGATGAAGGGCGACTATCGAGAGATCGCTATCGACCATGAGGACATCATGGCCTATGAACGATCACTGGGCGATCAACGCTTTCTGATCATTCTCCATTTTGGTGCAGCTCCCGTGACAGTGTCTCTTCAAGATCCAAAAACACCCATTAAGCTTCGCCTGTCGACCCATCCAAGACCCATGCCCCACCCCCTTGAAAGCCCTTTAACCCTTGGAGCATATGAAGGCGTGATTCTTCAATACGAGACAGCCTAAATCGAGAGACGGAGACCCTCATGATCGAACTCAAGCAACAACGTCTTCTTGTGGATGGGCAACCCCAACTGATCCTAGCTGGCGAAATCCACTATTTCAGGCTGCCACGAAACGAATGGGCGGACCGTCTTTCAAAACTAAAGTCGGCAGGCTGCGACACCCTCTCGTCCTATATTCCATGGATTTGCCATGAACCCCTAGAGGGTCAACTAGACCTCACAGGGCGAACCCGACCTGAGCTCGACATTGGAGCCTTTATCGATCTCGCCAAGGAGTTTGGGCTTGGCTTCATCGCGCGACCCGGTCCCTTCACCATGGCCGAAATGAAGAACGAGGGGCTTCCTTACTGGCTCTATCAAAAACATCCAGAGATTATCCCCTTAGGCTGGGATGGGGCCAAGGCCACTACCCCAACAGTGGATTACCTCTCCCCTTCATTCTTGGAGGAAGCGAAGCGCTGGTATAACCATATCCTCGCTATCATCAGCCCAAGACTACAATCCAAGGGCGGCAATGTCATAGCCCTGCAGCTCGACAATGAGATCGGAATGCTGTCCTGGGTCACCAATATCCCAGATCTGACCGAGGTCACCCTTGAGGACTTAGCGCGGTGGCTCAAAGCCCGCTATTCGCCCGATGATCTTAAGGCCCGTTATCCCTTCGATCTTGATCAGCCCCAGGTGAGAGAAAAGGCCTTTCGCTCTCCTAAGGAGTCCTATGCTGCCGCCCTCTTCAGGGATTTGGGACATTACCAAAGAGACCGCTACGCTCGTTACGTCAGTACCTTAAGGGGCTATGCCGAAGCCGCGGGCGTCATCGGCATCCCTTTTCTGGTCAATGTGCATGGCACCGGCGGAGGACGGGGCTTTGGGTTTCCAATCGGCATCAGCCAGCTGCTTGAGACGTGGCAAGCGCCGGACACCCTCGTGGGATCGGATCTTTATCTTGGCAATTTGACCGCCGATAACTTTCAGGATCTTTTCCTCTGCAATGCCTACCTTAAGGCAACACTCGGCGATCGTCAGCTACTTTGTTCGGCTGAATTTGAGTGTGGAGATGGCGACTATGGGAGCGTCCAGGGCAATCGCTATGACCCTTCCGCCGTCGATCTAAAGACTCGGATGAGTATTGCGCAAGGCAACCGCCTGCTGAATTATTATCTTTTTGCAGGTGGCATCAACACCCCGCTCGACCCCCCCCCAGGCGATGGCGATGATTTGATCGCTACCAACGGGGAACGACATGGCAATGCCGCCCCCATCAAATGGGATGGAACCTTCAACTATACCTGGCCGCGGATGGTTCGAGTGATCAGAACCATGGCGGCCTGGGGCCCGCGCCTTGCGGAGATGGATGAGGAACATGATCCTGTCCGCCTGGGATTTATTCCAGACTATTTCATGACCGAGGCGCGTTACCCTCAAAGTGCAGGGATGCGGGAGATAGCCGTTAACCTCGAAGGCCATCGAATGTATGGGGCATGGGAATGCTTTATTAGAGCCATTTTGTTGGCGAATTATCGCTTCCCTGCCATTGATCTTCAGAAGAAGGTCATCAGTCCCGAAACCGATCCTGTCATCGCGCTGCCTTCGGCACGCTATATGGATCCCATGGTTCAGGAAAAACTGGGGCGTTTCGTTCAAGCCGGGGGAAGGCTTCTCCTCTATGGCGAAGTCCCCCTCTTCGATATGGAAGGGCGGACGTGCACAACGCTCGCTGACCTCTTGGGTCTTCGTATTCTTGAGAGTCGGAGAGGATCAGAAAAAGTCTTCTTGTCGCTTTATGCTGATAGCTGGGCAGCGCCAAGGCCTAAGGTTAGAACTCATGAAGCCCAAATCCTTGAAGCCCCTGGTAGCAGCGTCCTCTTGAGGCTCCATGGGGGCGGGGAGCCGGTCGCGGTCGATCTCAAAGCCGGTCAGGGACGAGCCATTGTGGTGGCGACGGCGCTCGCTTGCGATATTCCTTTTTACCAAGAAGCCCTCATTCGTCTCGGAGCAACCGCGGGCCTCCAACAGGATTCGGGTGACACCGGACTTTTTATGACCTCAACGATCAATCCAAAAGGAGAGCGCCTCATTCATGTTCTTAATCTTGATGGCTATGAAAAGCGCTTTAGGATCCGTTTGAACGGACGGCGAATTCAGGGTGGGGCGTCGATCACTCTCCAAGGTCGGGACGGTTTGATGCTCCCCCATGGCCTTGATATTGGAAAAGTGAAAGTCATCTACAGCACGGCTGAAATGATCAACATCGATGAAGGTGGCTTCACGCTCAGAAGCCCGGGCCCCCATGGGGCCCTCTTACTCAAGGGAGCCAGGGGAGCTAGGGGCTCTGGACCAATCAGAATTCGGCAACGTGGTGATCTCACCCACATTCGTCTCGAAGGTCCTGTGGAGGCCTTGAGGATCGATCTCCTTTAACCCGCCCGGAAGGGAGGTTAGGCTCCACGCCGGGCAAGACCTTTAGCCGCCTTTGGGGCGGAACTGATAAAGCCAGGTTTCGGTCAAGGCATCACCATTGCCGCGAATATAAAGTCTCAGCTCTACAGGTTCATCCGTTTTTGGGATCAAGTCGAAAACCGCTCGCCAACGTCTGGTTCCAGGAATAGGCTCCATGAAGGCGCCAGAGATGGTTCCTTGTGAGGCGGTAATCACCGGCTCCGCTTTCACCGTATCGCCCCACAAAGGGTCAAGAGCCGCACCTTGGAATTCGACACTGAACTTATAGACCCCCTTCGGTCGGGGCTTCCCGGGTTGTCCACCGCGACCGATTCGGGTCGCGACACACTGCGCCACCTTCTGAGGATAAGGCTCCTCAGCCAACCAATGAAGACGATACTTCAAACGAAATTGTGAACCCGCCTTCGCCGGGGCCTGTGGCCGCCAATATGCGCCAATATTGTCATGAATTTCATCATCCGTCGGCAGCTCCACCAGCTGCACGGCACCCTTGCCCCAGTCTTCGAGGGGCTCTACCCAAAGACTGGGACGACGCTCATAGTTCACCCCATCGAGGTAATTCTCAAACACCCGGTCACGCTGCAGAAGACCAAACCCCTTGGGGCTCTGATCGATAAAACTCGAGGTAACGGCAAAGGGCTGATTAATGAGCGGTCGCCAGAGACGTTCGCCGGCACCGGTCCAGATCGCAAGGCCATCTGAATCATGCACTTCGGGGCGCCAGTCCTCGAGACGACGCTTTTCGGTTTCACTGAACCAGTACATCGAGGTCAAGGGAGCCAAGCCCAAGCGGACAACGTCCTTTCGCATGAAGAGAGCCGCATCAATATCGAGAACCACCCCCTTGGTCCTTTTCACGGAAAACTTGTAGGCACCGGTGACACTCGGGCCATTGAGCAGCGCATAAATCGTTTCAGGCTCCTGATCACTCTTCGCACCTTCAATGAAGAACTCCGTAAAGTCAGGAAATTCCTCAGGGGTAGGTTCTGCAGAATCAATCGTCACGCCACGGGCCGAAAGACCATATTGATTGAGTTCACCGATGGCCCTGAAATAAGCAGCGCCGAGGAAGGCGAGCCAATCTTGGGTCCGCCAATCTTCACGATGCCGGGATTCTTGAAGTCTGAAACCCGCAAAACCGGTATTATCAGGAAGCTTTTTGGCGACGCTGTTCTTTGGCATCGAAAAATAGTCGTTGCTGTAGAGAATTTCCTGCGACTGGCTCCCTTCGACCACATGCATTTTGACGGACTTTTGAAAGAACTGGCCGACGTGAAAGAACGTGGCTGGAAAAATCCCAGGGCCATTAGCAAAAAGGGCTGATTCTGGACGAAAACGGATATTGCCCCAGGCTTCATAGTCGATCTTCTCAACAATGGAAGGCATCGGTCTTGGCGGGGGCTCATAAGCTGCTTTGGAGAGCGCTCTGGCCCGATCAATCAGTTCATCAAATGAAAATTTCTGGGGGGATCCGACGTGAAGCGCTGTTCCCGCGTGGCTGGCAAAAGACACCATCCAAAAGCTGATCACGAGGAAAAGAAAGGGGCGTCTCGTTAAGGGCAAAGAGAAAAGAAGGGGCTGATTCATCAAGGGTGGTCCACTCGATCGTTAGGTAAACAGTGACTCGGGCCAATCAAGGCTTTAGAAACCCGATTCTATTCCGATCCCAAGGTTTCGTCCCATCAAAATTTGGCGTCACTCCTCATGATTCCATGGTTGTCTTGGGGCGCCAAGGCGCCCCAAGATCATCGATTGGGCAGTTACCCCATCAAGCAGCCTTAGCAAGCACCTCAATTTTTCTTGGCTGATCCAATGTTTTTTTCGGTATTGCTATTTCAAGAACACCATCTTCGCAACGCGCGGTGATGGCATCGGCGTCCGCCGTCTCTGGCAATGAAAAGCCGCGATAAAAGCGCCCTGAGACGCGTTCGCGTCGCTTCAGCCCTTCCTGGACGGCCCCTCGCTCTCCCTTGATCACCAAGAGACGCTTTTCCATCGTCATCTCAATATCATGGGGACCAACCCCAGGCACATCCACCAGAAGAACATAGCGTTCAGCCTCTTCAACGAGGTCGACCGGTGGGCTCCATTCCACCCTTTCGGCCACATCAAGGCCCCTCTGGCTTTGATAAAGCCCGCGCTCCACCTGTTGCAGCAAGCTCCATGGTTCATAACGAGACATATTCACCTCCAAAAGAGTTCTCTAACACAACCTGATGTGGGTGCAAGAGACGTCATTTCAAGGAGCGGTGACGCTATAAGGCGACGGCCACATTAATATCGCTACGATACCTAATTTAATGTAAGATCCATATCGGTGCATTTATGCACCGTTTTGATGCTGTTTACTGACGTCCTTGGAAGATTGCAACATGAAATCAAATGGTACGGGGCACCCCATCCTCTTATTGCTTACACTCTTTCTATCGGCAAGCGGCCACGCGAAGCTCGACCAGATAAAGCCTCAAGATAAGGCCACCTGCCAACTCCTAGGAGAAGTGACCGGCGATTCAGGCTATGGAAAAAATATGAGCTGGCAACCCATCGCCCAAACTGACGCCGAAAGAAAAGCAACCAGCCTCGGGGCAACGCACGTGGAATGGGTCAGCTTTCAATCGATTGGGTCATTCAACGGAAAGTCCACCTTAAAAGCCTACACATGCCCTCCCTAAGATGCTTTGACTCGGGGACGACTGACTAGGCCATTCAAACCGCCCGCGGGAAGAGGACCTGAGGTGTTGCTGATGTTAAGGCTCGATATCGAAAAGAATTGAAGGGGAGAGGGACTCCTTCCTGGAGAAGTCATCCCTCGAAGAAGAGGGACCGGTGGCGTGATGTTTTGCCCGAAAAGTTAATCGTTGGCGCCTGAGGCCGATGACCCCGGGCTTTCGTTACGAGCCATGGTCTTCTGCCACATCACGATGGATTTTTTTGGGGCCTGAGTCTCCTGCTCGATCACCAGACTGTAGGTCACCAAAATCTTATCGCCATGAACGGCATAAGACTTAATGGAGGCCCCCATCGGGCCCTGGAAAGGCTGAAAACCATCGGAGGGAAAGGTCAGCGTTTCGACCTCAAACAATCCCCTTCTTGCTCCTGAATGAACAATTTTTGCGGTAATGAGCGGCTCGTAACGGTACTCCATGATCTTCCCATCATCAACAATCTCAACGGGGGATGAGAAGGGGTAACCCACGATCAGCCGCCCCTGTCCAACGAGCATATACTGCATACTCATCGATGGCCGATCAGGCAAGACAGATTTGGGATGAATCATAAAAATACTGGAGAGGTTGTACTTCCCCTCAATGCTTTTAAGGGTCTCCGCATCCAGCAGAATCGCATGGGCACTCGGATCCTCGAGATCCTTAAGACTAAAAAGATCAAGGACCCCCATCTTGCCTTCAACCGCTCGGCGAAGAACAGGGTCGATGTCTTTGAATGAGGCAAGACGAACCTTATCTCCTTGAATCTTTAATCGCTCAGTGAGAACCGAGTCGTAATTGTTGGTGATCTGGTTCAAGGCCTCTGGAGTCGCCTTCGGAAGACTCTCGACGAAATGATGGAAGCCCTTCTCTCCCCAGACCTCTGAGGCTTGGCTTAAAAAACCAGTCAAAAGAAGGCACAAACCCACCACCATCTTCAACAGAAACATAAGAAAACACTCATTACAATTTATTAACAAGATAATACATGTTCGTTACGAACCGATGACGAACACCAGGGGCAGCCTGACACAAGAAAGCCCCGACTGGCGGGGCTTTCAGGGGTGTGATGCGTCTTACTGCATCACTCTGACATGCAATCCGCCATTAGAGGCTATAGTACATATCGTACTCAACTGGATGGGTGCTCATCCGAAGACGCGTCACTTCTTCCATCTTGAGGCTGATGTAGGCATCAATCATATCGTTGGTGAATACACCACCGCGGGTGAGGAACTCACGATCGGCTTCAAGGGCCTCCAACGCCATATCGAAGGAATGGCAAACCTGTGGAATGGCCTTTTCTTCTTCTGGTGGAAGATCATAAAGATCCTTGTCCATGGCATCGCCAGGATGGATTTTATTCTGGATCCCATCAAGCCCCGCCATCAGCATCGCAGCAAATGCGAGGTAAGGGTTCGCCGTCGAGTCTGGGAAGCGAACTTCGATCCGGCGTGCCTTAGGATTGATGACATAAGGAACACGAATCGATGCAGAACGGTTACGCGCAGAGTAGGCCAGCATGACGGGTGCTTCAAAACCTGGAACCAGACGCTTGTAACTGTTGGTCGATGAATTACAGAAGGCGTTCAGCGCCTTCGCGTGCTTGATGATACCGCCGATGTAATACAACGCGGTTTCAGAAAGGCCGCCGTAAAGATCACCCGTGAAGAGATTCTTTCCATCTTTAACCAGCGACTGGTGGACATGCATCCCACTGCCGTTATCGCCAACGAGAGGCTTTGGCATAAAGGTTGCGGTCTTGCCGAAGGCGTGTGCGACGTTCTGCACGACGTACTTCAAGATCAGCACTTCGTCAGCCTTCTTAACCAGCGTACCGAACTTCACACCGATTTCGCACTGACCCGCGGTCGCGACTTCGTGGTGATGAACTTCAACAACCAGACCCATGTCCTCGAGGGTGTTACACATAGCACCACGGAGATCCTGGAGAGAGTCTACCGGCGGCACGGGGAAATAACCCCCCTTGGTGCCTGGACGATGGCCGATGTTCCCATCTTCGTAGACCTTCTCAGAGTTCCAGCCAGCTTCTTCAGAGTCGACTTTGTAGAACGACCCCTGCATGCCGGTACCCCAGCGGATATCGTCAAAAACAAAGAATTCGTTTTCAGGCCCAAAGAGTGCGGTATCGGCGATACCGGTTGACTTCATGTAGGCTTCAGCGCGTTTTGCAATAGAGCGTGGATCCCGCTCATACCCTTGCATATCAGCAGGCTCGATGATGTCACAGCGAAGAACCAAGGTGACATCCTCAAAGAATGGATCAAGGACCGCCGTTGAGGCATCCGGCATCAAAATCATGTCGGATTCGTTGATGTGCTTCCAACCCGCAATGGATGAGCCATCGAACATCTTGCCTTCTTCAAACATATCCTCATCCACCGTACTCGCCGGAATCGTGACATGTTGTTCCTTGCCTTTGGTATCGCAAAAACGAAGATCCACATAACGGACTTCATTTTCCTTGATCATCTTGAGAACGTCTTTTGGACTCATCAGGTGTCTCCTCGCAGTGTTCATAAATCAGTGGGGACGAATTACATTCATTTATTATTAGCAAGATCGGTACCAAGACCAAACCTTACCGTGCATCCGAGCATTGAACTCGGATCCGCGGGCCAAACTACACCATTTTAGATAATTTCGCACCCTCAAGGTGCAGGGATCACTCAAACCCCCGAATCGCAGCAACGCCATGAGCGCCATGATGTCGGGCCCAATCAAGATGAGACCGATCAAGCCCCCCTAGGGCATACACCGGTAACGAAACCTCTTCAACCAGCGCCTTAAAACAAGGCCACCCCATGGGAGTCGCGCCCGGATGACTCGCGGTTGGCTGAACGGGGCCGAGAACCACAAAGTCAACGCCCAAGGCTGCCGCAAGCTGAAGCTCGCCCGCATCATGACAAGATGCCGCCAACCATCGATCGGAAGGAATAGGCCTTGAGGAGAAGGATGACAATTGATCGGATCGAAGGTGAAGCCCCTGAGCTCCGATCTGATCAAGGAATGACGGCTCACCGCTGACCAAAAGCCGAACGTTCAACCGCTCCCCAAGACGAACCAGTCGAGCCGCATGACGATGATAATCCGCCGCTTCACAGCCTAAAGGCCTCAGCCTCACGAGATCAATTCCAGAAATAGCCAAGGCCTCAAGCCGCTCATCAAGACCCCTATCGCCATCCGAGCCAAGATTCATGATGGCGTAATAAGAAGGCAGCTTCAGGGCATGAATGATCGCAAGATTTGCCTCTGGAAAGGGGTATCGATCCAATTCCGAGAGGGGCACCCACCGAACCGGCTGCCCCTCAAGCCCCTGTGCCTCCCCTCTAAAAGAGCGAACGATTCGCACATGAAGCCTGACCGAGCGGTCAGGATAATCATGACGGAGACTGATGAGGGGAGATGATGGTGCCGCATCGACACCGACTTCCTCTAAAAGCTCACGCTGGAGCGCCTGATCAACATCCTCATTAGCCTCCACCTTGCCACCAGGGAACTCCCAAAGCCCCCCCAGATGGACATGCCCCGGCCGTTGAGCAATCAAGACCTCGCCAGCCCTATTGAAGACGACCCCAACCGCCACATCTAAAACCTTCACACAATGCCTCGGCGAAGGGTCATGCCTGGCCCCCATGACACAAAGACCAGGACTTCAGAAGAAAGCCCGCCGCTCAGGTCCGATACTCGGCGTTAATCCGCACATAATCGTAAGAGAAGTCGCAGGTCACCACCGTCGCAGCATCGTCTCCCCGCCCAAGCCGCACCCGAACCAGAATCTCCTCTTCGGCCATGACGCTAGCCCCTGCTGCTTCCGTATACCCAGGTGCCCTAGCGCCTCCTCGAACAATTTCGACATCGCCAAGAAAGATAGAGACACGATCGATATCAAAATCAAGGACTCCCGCACGACCCACCGCCGCGAGAATTCGGCCCCAATTGGGGTCACTTGCAAAAAAGGCCGTTTTCACGAGTGGCGAGAGCGCGATGGTTCTTCCAACCTTGAGCGCCTCGTCACGGCTATCCGCCTCCTCAACCAGAATCCGCATGAATTTGGTCGCACCCTCACCATCCCGGACAATTGCCTCCGAGAGAATCTGGCAGACCTCAAGAACCGCTTGCTCAAACGCCATGAAATCTTTTGATCCCTGCACCAAGGGTGCCGAAGCTCCTGAGGCCAAGAGGACGCAAGCATCATTCGTCGATGTATCTCCATCAATCGTGATGCAATTGAAGGTCTCATCCACGGAGCGCTTCAACACCGCCTGAAGGTCATCCCTTGAAACCCCAGCATCGGTCGCAAGAAACGCCAGCATCGTCGCCATGTTGGGATGAATCATCCCGGCGCCCTTGGCGATGCCCGTGACCGTCACCGTCTGCTGAGCAACCATGAATTGGCGGCTGGCTATTTTGGGGCGCGTATCGGTGGTCATGATGGCCTTGGCTGCAGACTCCCAACCCGCTTCATTGAGCGCCGCTAAGGCTTGTGGCAGTGCGGCTTTGAGACGATCAACGGGGAGAAACTCCCCGATGACGCCCGTCGAAAAAGGGAGAACCCTCTCGGCCTCAGCACCCACTAATCCGCCAAGGGCTGAACAGGTCGCGAGCGCATCCTCATGACCTTTTTGACCCGTTCCCGCATTGGCATTGCCTGAATTAATCAGGAGCCATCTTGGCGAGGATTTAAGATGGTCTTTAGCCACCGTCACCGGAGCCGCGCAAAAGGCATTTTGCGTGAAAACGGCGGCACAGGTTGACCCAGCCGCCGCCTCAATAATCAGAATATCATCCCTTCCTTGGCGCTTGATTCCAGCCGCCGCAGAACCAAGGCGAATTCCAGGTACAGGAAACACCGAACCCATCACGCCCGCGCTGGTCATGAATCAATCCAGTTTGCCGTGACAAACCTTATACTTTTTACCGGAGCCGCAGGGGCACGGGTCGTTCCGGCCCACCTTGGCCTCGTCTCGGGTAAAAGGCTTCGTGGGAGCCGGCTGCTGAGCTTCAGACTCGATTGGCGCTTCATTTTCAGCGTCATCCAAAAACCCGGCGACCTCGGCATGCTGATATTCGAGGGGCTGAGGTTGGCGGTTCTGCTCTTCCATTTGGGTGACCTCTTCCTCGGAGCGGACCTGCACCTTGGACACGATACCGACGACCTCATGCTTCATTCCTTCAAGCATCGAGGTGAACATCTCAAACGCCTCTTTCTTATATTCCTGTTTAGGATCCTTCTGGGCATAACCCCGAAGATGAATCCCCTGACGGAGATGATCCATGGCCGCGAGATGCTCCTTCCAGGAGTCATCAAGAACCTGCAGCATCACCGTCTTCTCGAAATGACGCATGACCTCAGGGCCTATCGCGTCAGCCTTCGCGGCGTAGATCTCGGACAATCGAGCACTGATTCTCTCTCGAAGGGTTTCCTCCTCAAGACGGGAGTCTTCATCAAGCCACGTTTGCACCGGAATCGAGACACCAATCTCATGCTCAAGACTCTCCTCAAGCCCCTTCACATCCCACTGCTCTTCAAGCGTTTGAGGCGGAATATGCTGCACGAACATCTGAGCCACAGTATCCACTCTGGCAGCCTCAATGGCTTCTGAAATGTCCTCCGCCGTCATGAGCTGATCGCGCATGTGGTAAATCACACGCCGCTGGTCATTCGCCACGTTATCGTATTCCAGCAGCTGCTTCCGGACATCAAAGTTCCGAGCCTCGACCTTCCGCTGCGCATTTTCAATCGCGCGGGTCACCCAAGGATGCTCAATCGCCTCCCCTTCCTTCATACCGAGCTTCTGCATCAGAGAAGCCACCCGATCGGATGCAAAAATTCGCATCAGGGGATCTTCAAGGGAAAGGTAGAACCTCGAGGAACCTGGATCACCCTGACGCCCTGAACGGCCGCGAAGCTGATTATCGACTCGGCGGGATTCATGGCGCTCTGAACCGATGACATGGAGGCCGCCCGCTGCAACGACTTGTTGGTGGCTCAACTCCCAAGTCCTTTTGGCCGCCTCCAAGGCGGCTTGATCGGAGGGATCAAGGCTCGCCGTCTCTTCTTCAAGACTCCCTCCAAGAACAATATCGGTACCCCGACCGGCCATATTGGTCGCAATCGTCACGGCGCCCTCTTTACCGGCCTGAGCAACAATATGAGCCTCCTGCTCATGATGCTTCGCATTCAAGACCTTGTGGGGGATATTTTTCTGCTTCAGCAGCGTCGAAATGACTTCAGAGTTCTCAATCGAGGTCGTGCCCACCAGAACCGGCTGCCCCCTTTCAACACAGCCTTTGACATCCTCTGCGATCGCCATATATTTCTCACGCACCGTGAGATACACGAGATCCCCAAGATCCTGCCGCGCCATCACCTTGTTGGCCGGAATACACACGACCTCGAGGTTATAGATTTGGTGGAATTCAGGGGCTTCGGTATCGGCGGTCCCGGTCATCCCGGAAAGCTTGCCGTAGAGCCTGAAGTAATTCTGGAAGGTAATCGAGGCGAGCGTTTGGTTTTCATTTTGAACCGTGACCTGCTCCTTGGCCTCAACCGCCTGGTGAAGACCTTCAGACCAACGCCGGCCCGGCATCGCGCGCCCGGTGAATTCATCGACGATAATGACCTGACCATCGCGAACGATGTAATCGACATCTCGCTGAAAGAGGGCATGCGCCTTGAGTGAGGCATTCACATAGTGCATGAGGCGAATATTGATCGCATCATAAAGGCTATCGTGAGGCTGAATCAGCCCCGCCTCTAGGAGAAGATTCTCAACCCGCTCATGACCCGCCTCGGTCAAAAAAGCCTGCCGGCTTTTTTCATCAAGAGAATAATCACCCGGCCCCTCTTCGACCTCTTGCCTGACCAATAGCGGCATCAACACCCGAATCTTCTGGTAGAGATCGCTTCGGTCCTCGGTGGGTCCCGAAATAATCAGGGGCGTTCTCGCTTCGTCGATGAGGATGGAGTCGACTTCATCGACGATCGCAAAGGCCTTCTCACGCTGGACCCGCTGATCGAGGCTAAAGGCCATATTATCGCGAAGATAATCGAACCCGAACTCATTGTTGGTGCCGTAGGTAATATCGGCGGCATAGGCCGCCCGACGCTCCTCGGTTGAGAGATCGCTCAGAATACAGCCGACAGTCAACCCCAAAAAGGTATAGAGTTGCCCCATCCACTCGGAATCACGCCGAGCCAGATAATCGTTGACCGTGACCACATGGACCCCCTTGGCGGGGAGCGCATTGAGATAAGCGGCTAATGTAGCCACCAGGGTCTTTCCTTCACCCGTCTTCATCTCGGCAATCTTGCCATCATTCAACACCATGCCACCAATGAGCTGCACATCGAAATGGCGCATGCTGAGGACACGACGAGAGGCTTCTCGGACCGTTGCAAAGGCCTCTGGCATTAATTGCTCTAGCGTTTCGCCTTCCCCAAGACGTCGACGGAACTCCAGGGTCTTATCACGGAGCTCAGCATCGCTGAGGCTTTGAATTTGAGGCTCGAGGGCGTTGATTCGCTTGACGATCTTGCGCTTTTTATTGACGATACGATCGTTGCGGCTACCAACGATCATCTTGACCAGCTTGCCTAGCATTGGGATGTGCGTCCTGAGTTCGGGATAAATAAATCCTGTGATGATACCGTAAAAGTCGTCAGCTGGCTAAGCCACAACCCCCTAATAAGGCCACCAGGCCCCTCTTCAGGATACCCCTAAGGTCATGCCCCCATCCCCTAAACCGCTCCAGCACTTGCTTCGGGAAGGCCCCTTATTCGCACTAAAGCGAGAAGCTCTCGAGCAACAATCTTGGCTGGTGATGGTGA
This sequence comes from Methylococcus sp., assembly GCA_040375885.1. Taxonomy (GTDB): domain Bacteria; phylum Pseudomonadota; class Gammaproteobacteria; order Methylococcales; family Methylococcaceae; genus UBA6136. The sequence goes on along the minus strand of JBEIRQ010000011.1, from coordinate 638 downwards.
AGGAACTCTTGCCAGAAAGCCTCAGATTGGCTTGCCTTGGCTGTGTCTTGAAAGGCGATGTCCTGGTGATCCAGATGAGCAGCAGCAGTTTTGCTACCCTGCTCCGCTTTCAGGCTCCCCTCCTCCTCAAGGCCCTGAAAGACCGAAAGGGAAAGCCACTGAGGACCATTGAAGTCAGAACCCATGTCGGGGTGTTACCAAGAGGCAGGGAAGCCCCCATGAGAAAGCCCTGCCCAAAAACGACGTCACAACATTTGAGAGCTTACGCGGAGCAAGCACCTTCTGATGACATGGCCGCCGCCCTCAGGCGTTTGGTCGATACCCTGGAACGACGGGGCATCCCCCAGGGCACGATTAAAAAAAGAGATCTAGTCTAATCCAGAGGATCAATCCATCGCAGACGCGAGCTGGCTGTAACAGATCGGCAGGACGTCCTCATTTTCGAAAGTGACCGCTTCCCAGGCATCGACCTGACTGACCAACTCCCGTAGTAACTGGTTATTTAAACCGTGACCCGACTTATAACCGGTAAAGGATCCGATGAGGCTGTGACCTAGGAGATAAAGATCGCCAATCGCGTCGAGAATCTTGTGCTTCACGAATTCATCGGCATAGCGAAGGCCATCCTCGTTAAGGAT
>JBEIRQ010000082.1:0-6957 GCA_040375885.1 Methylococcus sp. | reverse complement strand
GCCTTCTCTCACCCCAGTGGTAGCCTCGGTCGCCGGCTTTTGATCCGGGTTCGGGACATCATGCATCAGGGGGAGGATGTCCCAAAGGTGAGAGAGTCTGCGGCGCTAAGAGAGGCCGTTCTTGAAATGACAGCCAAAAAACTCGGTATGACAGCCGTGGTTAACCAACGCGATGAAGTCCTCGGCATTTTTACCGATGGGGATCTTAGAAGACTTCTAGAAACCTCCATGGACCTCCATGCAACGAAGATCAGCGAGGTCATGATGCGACACTGTACCTCCGTGGATCCCGACTGCCTGGCTGCTGAAACCGTCAGGATCATGGAAGAAAAGAGCATTAATGCGCTTCTTGTCGTCGCGGCGGATGGGCACTTAGTCGGCGCGCTGAACATGCACGATCTGCTGCGTGCTGGGGTGGTGTAATCATGCTCCGGGTCTCCCCATCGATCCTTGAACGGGCTCAAAACATTAGGTTACTGATCTGTGATGTGGACGGTGTCTTGACCGATGGACGGCTTTATTTCACGCCAGAGGGAGATGAGCTTAAGAGTTTTCATGCCCGCGATGGTCATGGCATTAAGCTGGTCCAGCGGGCCGGCATCGACACCGCGATTATTTCAGGGCGGAATTCGAAAGCCGTGGCTCTTCGCATGGAGAGCCTTGGCGTTCGCCATGTCTTTCAGGGCCAAGAGCACAAGCTGCCGACATTTTTAAAGCTTCTGGATGAGCTTGAGATCACCCCCGATCAGGTCGCTTTTGTCGGTGATGACCTCCTTGATCTTCCCCTATTGCGGCGGGTCGGCCTTGCCGTTGCGGTGGCGGACGGCCACTTCACGATTCTAGATAGCGCGCACTGGATCACGTCCCAACCCGGTGGAATGGGCGCTGTCAGGGAGGTCTGCGACCTTCTATTGACTGCTCAAAATAAGCTTGAGGCCATCATTGAAAGCTATCATTGAAGCACTCAAGACACTGATTGAATTGCCGCGCTATTTGTTTGCGGTCTTCATGGTGGTTATTTCCTGGTGGCTTGCAGATCACCTTGGCCCTCCCGATGAAGGCCCAAAGAAACTCAAGCCAGGAAAAGTCGATTATTATTCAAAGGGGCTTAGGCGAACCGTGATGGATAAGGATGGGAACCCCAAAGAACTCTTGTTTGCGAGTGAAATGATTCACTATGAGGAAAAGAACCTCACCGAATTGATCAAACCCGAGATCTCTCTTTTCGTGAAGGACGGACCCCCTTGGGTGATTCGATCGGAAACCGCCACGATTCCCTCCGATAGTGAGTTTGTTTTTCTAAATGGGGATGTTCTGGTCCTTCGGGATGCCAACAAGGACGGTCGCACCATCCGCATTGAAACCACGAATGTCAGGGCGCAGCCTGAAAAGGACTATGCGGAGACCGATGAAGACATCCGAGTGATCAGCTACCCCGATTACATGACCGGCACCGGCGCCAAAATCAATTTTGGCAGTGAACTCAAATACCGCGTCCTTGCCAATGTTCGAAGAAAGCATGATGTACAGAACGAATCAAATTAAGTTCAATCAACGATCGCTTGGGGTCGCTGGCCCTTGGCTGATCGGTGCCTTACTGCTCGCTACGATGAGCACTCCCGCCATGGCCCTGACTTCCGACTCCAAGGAACCCATGTTGATCGAGTCTGACGACATGATCTTCGATGAAGCCAAGGGAGAAACGGTCTATAACGGGAGCGTGAAGGCCCATCAGGGGAGCCTTGAGGCGATCGGAACCAAAATGATCCTCAACCAGCAAAAGGGACAGGCGGATCAGGTCATCATCTACGGAAAGCCAGCCCGCATTAAACAAACCCCCGATGGCGGAGGCGCTGATAACCATGGTGAGGCGGAGCGCATCGATTACTTTCCAGATTCAGGCATTCTGATCCTTAATGGCAAGGCGATCACCTATGAAGGCCATTCGCCGGAAACGAGCGAACACACCGTCCGCAGCGAACACATCGAATATGACACCAAGAATTCGGTTTATAAAGCCGGATCCACTCGTTCCGGCAATCGTCGAGTTCATGTGACGATTCTGCCCAAGACGAAAGAAGCGGAATAAGCCATGGCCATCCTCTCAACGCACCATATTGTTAAGCGCTACCACCGCCGAAATGTGGTGGACGGTGTCTCGGTCACGATCAATACCGGGGAAATCGTTGGACTTCTAGGACCTAATGGTGCCGGTAAAACCACTAGTTTTTACATGATCGTCGGGCTTATCAGTCCCGATGAAGGCGATATCAGGCTGGATAACGAGGACATCACCCACCTGCCGATGCATGAGCGGGCTCGTCTTGGTATTGGCTATTTGCCCCAGGAACCTTCCATTTTTAGAAAGCTGACCGTGGCTGAAAACCTCTTGGCTGTGCTCGAGCTTCGTAAAGAACTGACACATGGCCAACGGGAACTGATTGCAGGGGAACTCCTCGAGGAGTTCAGTGTGGGACATCTTCGCAACCAACCCGCTATGGGCCTATCGGGGGGCGAAAGACGACGGGTTGAAATTGCCCGCGCACTGGCCTGCGAACCGCGTTTTATGCTGCTGGATGAGCCTTTTGCTGGTGTTGATCCCATTTCCATTATCGATATCCAAAAAATTATCGTGCACCTTAGGGCCCGCGGTATTGGTATTTTGATCACGGAACACAATGTCAGAGAAACCTTAGGGACTTGCGATCGCGCCTATATTCTCGCCGGGGGCCGAGTCATCGCTGAAGGTAGCGCAGAGGAGATCATCCATAACCCTGAAGTTCGTCAGGTCTATCTCGGTGAAAACTTTTCCATGTAGCCATGGTCCTTTTGAATTCTTGAGCCTTTTCATCGTTCCCTACTAGCCCCTTTTAACGTTCTCATGAAACAGTCCTTGCAACTCCGAATGGGTCAGCACCTCGCGATGACCCCTCAACTGCAGCAGGCCATCAAGCTGCTGCAGTTGTCGAGCATGGACTTGCAGAGTGAAATTCAGGAAGCGCTTGATTCCAACATGATGCTGGAAGTCGCTGAAGAGGAGATTCAAACGCCAGGCAGTCAGGAATCCACCACGCCGACGCTGACGGATACGACCACCGATTATCGGGAACTAAAGGACATGGATGCCGCCGCCGATATTCCAAGTGAACTGGCCGTCGATGTCTCCTGGGAAGAGCTCTATGACAACCTTCCCCAAATGAATTCGACCGGCTCCCAAGGTGCCGAGGTCGATGATTACGCCTTAAACCGAGCCGTCGGTGAAAACCTCCATGACCAGCTGACCTGGCAAATGGAGCTGGCTCGCTTTAGCGAGCGTGACTATGCCATCGCGACGACCTTAATTGATAGCATCAATGATGACGGCTATCTGGGTAGCACGCTAGAGGACTTGCACCAGGGGCTTTTGCACCAGATCCCAGCCCTAGAGCTCGATGAGGTTGAGGCGGTTCTGCATCGCATTCAGAGCTTTGATCCTCCGGGCATCGGCGCCCTTGATCTCGCTGATTGCCTGGCCATCCAGTTACGCCAACTGCCCTTTGAAACCCCTTACAGGGAGGAGGCCCTCGAGATGGTCAAGGGGCATCTGGAGCTTCTGGCCAAACGCGATATTGGTGCCCTTAAACGCACCACCGGTCTTGAAGATGAGGCATTGAGCGCTGTCGTTCTATTGATTCGAACCCTTGAACCCAAGCCTGGGCTCACCATTCATAACGATGATGCCCAATACATCACACCGGATGTCTATGTGGTGCGATCAAAGGATCGCTGGACCGTCAAACTGAATCCCGATATTGCGCCAAAATTGAGGGTCAATCCATACTATTCGGGGATGGTCCGCCGCGCGGACAATAGCGCGGACAACACCACCATGCGCAACCACCTCCAGGAGGCCCGGTGGTTCATCAAGAGCCTACAAAGTCGCAACGAAACCCTGTTGAAGGTCGCACGAAGCATTATTGATCATCAACAAGCCTTTCTTGATCAAGGCCCAGTGGCCATGAAACCCCTGGTGCTTCGGGATATCGCTGAAGAAGTCGAGATGCATGAATCAACGATTTCAAGGGTTACAACTCAAAAGTACATGCATACCCCCAACGGCATCTTTGAGTTCAAGTACTTCTTTTCGAGTCATGTCTCGACCCAAAGTGGCGGCGAATGCTCAGCAACGGCGATCAAGGCCCATCTCAAGGAGATCCTCAGCGGCGAAGACATCCATAAGCCTTTGAGTGATGAAGCCCTAGCCAAGTTGCTTCAAGACCGCGGCATCAATGTGGCGCGAAGGACCATCGCCAAGTATCGCGAAGCCATGGGTATCGCCTCTTCCAGCGAACGAAAACAAATTTTTTAACCACGACCATTAACGGAAATGACTATGCAGATCGATATTACCGGACACCACATACAGGTCACCGAAGCCCTCAAGAACCATATCCACGAAAAGTTTGCGCGGATTGAGCGTCACTTCGAGCAGGCGATGAAGATCCACGTGGTCCTCGAAGTCGAAAAGCACGGCCAAAAAGCTGAGGCAACCATTCAGGTCAAAGGCGAAACCATCTTTGCAGAGGACACCCAAGATGACCTCTATGCGGCCATCGACGCGCTGGTCGACAAGCTGGATCGCCAGCTGATTAAGCACAAAGAAAAGCACCAGTCACATTAACTTTCGAACGACTGGTCTATGATCTGGAGCGGGTGGATGTATTCAACCCGTTCCAAATTGATCTGAGGAATAACAGGTGGACCTGATCATCGTTAGTGGCTTATCAGGGTCTGGCAAAAGCATTGCCCTTGAGACCCTCGAAGACAGTGGATACTACTGTATCGACAATCTTCCTGTAGCTCTTTTTGAGCCTTTCGTCAGAGAGGCCATGACCAAAGGCCAACAGGACTATCAAAAAGTGGCCATCAGTATCGATGCCAGAAGTCGCTGTGAAAGCCTTGAACAATTCCCAAAAACCCTGGAGCTTGCGGGTCAGCTCGGCATTTCATGTCAGGTTCTTTTCCTTAAATCAGGTGTCGAGAGTCTTCTCAAACGTTTCAGTGAGACCCGACGGAAACACCCACTGACCGATAGCACCCACTCCCTGACCGAAGCCATCGATCGGGAGCAGCGACTGTTGGTCCCAATCGCCAGTCGGGCCGACCTGATCATCGATACCAGCCATACCAACATTCATCAATTGAGGGACCTCATCAGAGACCGGGTGGGGGCGAAACGTGATCACCGGATGTCGGTGACCTGTATTTCCTTTGGTTTCAAGAACGGCGTCCCCTTTGACGCCGACTTTATTTTCGATGCTCGATGTCTTCCTAATCCGCACTGGGAACCCACATTGAGGGCCAAGACCGGCTGCGATCCAGAAGTTGAGGCATTTCTTGATCCCATTCCGGAAGTTCAGGAATTTCTTGAAGATGTGGTTCACTTCATGTCCCGCTGGGCGCCTCGTTTTGCCTCTGAAAATAGAAGCTACCTAACGATTGCCATTGGATGTACCGGTGGACAGCACCGCTCCGTCTACCTCACAGAAGCGCTCGGCAGACGGCTCAATTCTGATCGCTACGACCTCCTCGTCCGCCATCGAGATCTCCACTAGAAGATGCATCCATCAAGGCTACTTCATACTCTATTCGCCATGGGGCTCTTATTGAGCCCCATGGCCTCGGCAGAAAAAGCCAAAAAGGCCACCCCCGCAGTGAGCCAAGGGAACCTCAAGGCCTCTGCTTCTAGCCTAAGCCTTGTTTATCTAAAACATCAGCAGGGGAATCTCAAGGTCCGACCCTTTTTTGATCCTTTCATACCGGATGAAGGCATCAAAGGGGGTGAGCTTGGGATTATTGACAACAACACCACGGGTCAGTTTACAGGTCAAACCTTTTCGCTGAAGTATGTTGAGATCCCCCTCGAGGATTCCCTCAGCGATCGGTTCAAATCCCTTTTAAAAGAGGGGCATCAGCTCTTTGTGCTTGATCTTAACGCGGAGGAGCAACTCACCCTTGCGAGCCTTCCAGAAGCCGCAGGCGTCCTCTTATTCAATATAGCGTCCAGTGAAGATCGCCTTCGAGGTGCTGATTGTAGGAAGAACCTTCTCCACACCATCCCCAGCCACGCGATGAAGGCCGATGCCCTCGCCCAGTATCTCGGTAAAAAACGCTGGCAGAAATGGTTTCTCGTGACCCAAAGCCAACCTGAAGATGCCTTTTATGCAGAGGCCATCAGGAAGTCTGACAAAAAATTTGGCGCCAAGATCGTCGCCGACAAACCGTGGTCCCATACCTTTGATGAACGACGTACCCCAGAATCTGAAATCCCAGTCTTCACGCAAGATACGGACTATGACGCCTTGGTCGTGATCGATACCGAACAATTCGTCGGTGATCTTTTTCCCTATAGGACCTGGCTCCCAAGACCGGTCGTCGGCACCAGTGGGCTAGTGCCCTCCTCTTGGCACTATACCCACGAGTCCTTTGGAGCACAGCAGCTGCAAAACCGCTTTATGGCCGCAAATGGACGACCAATGGAGGATAAAGACTATGTCGCTTGGCTTTCGGTCAGAGCGATCGGGGAATCAGCGACGAGGACCAAATCCACAGACCTCCAAAGCATGAAGTCTTTCCTCCTAGGGAACGATTTTGCGTTAGGCGGATTCAAGGGGGTCCCCCTTTCTTTTAGAAGCTGGGATCAGCAGCTTCGCCAACCCGTCATCCTTGGTGCAGAACGTGGCGTCGTAGCCATCGCCCCGATTGAGGGTTACCTCCACCCCACGAATGAACTGGACACCCTTGGGACTGATCAGCCTGAATCCACCTGCAGACTTCATTAACAAACAGTCTTAAAAGGGACAGTCAAAACGATCCTGATGTCTTGACGGAAAGGCGTTTTGGGGGTTTAATAACTGACTGATTAGCGACTTGGCCAAGTAGCTCAGTTCGTAGAGCAGGGGATTGAAAATCCCCGTG
>JBEIRQ010000244.1:0-3164 GCA_040375885.1 Methylococcus sp. | reverse complement strand
AGAGAAGGGTCGTCATCATCGCTATTGAGGCCAGGGAATGTTGTCTCATGGACTTACCCTCTCCGTTGATCCATTTCTTAGCCAGTTCACTAAGGTTTTGGGGTCTGAGGGGAAGGTGGTGGTACCCGCCGATTTAGGGAGATTCAAAGACGGAATTCTTTTCTGGCCTCGGGTCTGATCGAAAATCTCATCGGTGAGTAACCCTTCGGTATGGGCCAGCATGAGAATGCGCTGCGTCAGTTCATCAAGAGAAAGCACTCCTTGCGAAAGAGGGATCACCTTGGCGGGAGGATTCAGGAGAAAAAGGGCTGGGGTCGACTGAATCCCCAGTCGGGCAGCCTGCCCTTGATCAATAGTGAAATCCTGATAGAGATCACCGGGCATGCCCATTCCATCGAGTGACACGGGAAATACCTTGAATCCATATCGCTCCTCCAGAATTCGAAGTAGGGGAGCCTGAAGATGACAGTAACTGCAGTCCGAACGAAAAAAGAACAGGATTCCCGTCGACTGTGCGATGAGTGACAGCGATTCGTCACTGGTCCGGGTGGCCAGTCGATTGGCTTCCTGTGCTCCAAAGGTTGCGATGGGTCGTCGAGTATTTTCGTCAAGCCCCGGATCTGAAAGGACTACCTCGTGAGCGACATCGGTAAATCGATGGGCTTTATCCATCATCACCCGTTGAAGATAGAAATAGGCCGCTATGTTTTCAGGAGAGGGGTCATCGATCGCCTTGTCGCGATAGATGCCGAGATGTTTCCGTAGCCAGGAGACCGAGAGGGGAGCGGGAGGCGCTTCTTTGGTTGGCGTTGGTGACGCAATGACCTTTTGGGGAACTTCTGGCTTCGTCTTCTTGACGGGCTCTGGCTCGACTTCCCTCCAGAACCAGCCGCGCTCTTTATCAAGAAAGAAGGGTTCGGCGTAACCAGATTCTGGGGCCCAGGCACTGGTTCCCAGGAGTGTTGTAAAAATGAATGGGGAAATTCGCATCTTCATCTGCGAATTGTGCCCAGCCCTTTCCTTACATCGTGGCTGAGGAAGTGCTTGAGAACATGATTTCCTCAGCCCCAATTGAGCGCTATGGTTGTCAGACTCTCTCGTGGTTCATCCTTCAACCTACAGAGAGATACAGATATGTCTACCAATGACTTTTTAGCCGCCAGTGATCGATTTCTCCGGCTTCCTCAGGTCAAAGCCTTAACGGGACGGTCAAGAAGCCGTATTTATGATGATCCCAATTTCCCGAAACCAATAAAGCTGGGGATACGGGAAAGTGCGTGGATAGAGAGCGAGGTACACGCATGGATGCGTGAACGGATTGAAATGGCCCGAAGCTGAAAGCTAAGGAGAGATTAGAGTCCCGGAACCGAAATGCACGACACTGATGCAATTCAAGCATCAAGATTGTGTTTTACCATCGGGTTCGGCGGAGCGTTGTCGGACGCTGAAAATGAGGGAATCACGCCACGATCCTGAACTCCGTTGCTTTGACCACGGGACGCACGAGATTTTTTTCGCGCCTGATTTCGACGACGCCGTAATTAGTCGGCCCTGCAGAACTCATCAAACTGGGCTGGGCAGGGGGCAAATAGTAGGCCCCCGAACCTTTTCCGGCGCCAAAAGTGAATCTATCCGCATCCGAAGCTGATTCAATATGAGGCGCAAAAAATAAGGGTCAATGACTCCAGCAAGGATCGCTCTCAATAGCCACCGGAGGTTATAGCCCGCGGCACAAAGAACGGCATGGAGGGCATCACCCAATTCACCCTTGAGCCAGCACCGATCCATTCGGTGATCGCTCTTGAGATGGCCTATCACCGGCTCCACCGCCTGTCGCCGTCTTAGCCAACGCTTCTGCTGCTTGGACATCGACTTGATCTTGCCTCGGTGATGAATGACGACGCCCGGGTTGTCCTGGTCGACTCCGCGGTAGCCCAGATCAACAAAGACCTCCTTCGGCTCAACGCCCACATCCTGAAGAAAGGTCCGGGTCTGCTCCAGCTGGGCTGAGAGGGTATGGCCATCATAGGGGTTCCCAGGGAAGGTCCTGGCTCCAACGATCAATCCTTTCTTGTGTGAAATGGCCACACTGGTTTTGACACCGAACTCATAGGGCTTTCGGGCTTTCCCCTTGCCGATGCAGGACACCTCGGGAGCGTGCATCGCATAGAGTTTGTTCTTGTCCTTGGGTTTTTGTGTGCGGATTCTCTCCGCACGGGACATGATCACCTTCAGTTTCTCTGGCGTTTGAGCGTCCGGGACATTTTCAAGCTTCCGTTCAATTTCACGTAACAGAATGCCAAGGATGGTCTTCTGACGTTTGACTGTTTTCCTGAGCCTCTTGAATTGCTTCGCATGGGCATAGCCCCCGGCCTTTCGCCTCAGATCCTTGGCTTCACGGACGTAGGTCTGCTTCAAGGCGATCCCGTTGGATTTAGCTTCTTTGACCACCTGATAGCGGGCCACCTCCAGAAGGCGACTATCGGTGGGGTGAGCGATGGCTTTTTCCATGACCGTAGAGTCGACGATGAGCCGTTCAAGCTCCATGGGCTTAACAGCCTTGGAAGCCACGGCTGTTTCAATGGTCGCTATCAGAAGATACTCAACGCCTTCCTCGCCCAAGGCTTTTCGGAATCGACCCATCTGCGTCGGATCACAAGGGAATCGAGGCTCGTAGTAGGTCTGGCCACTGAAAAACTGCCAAGGCACCGATTCTGCCCAGCGGGCGCAAAGCTCTTCATCGCTCAGATTGAAAGCGTGTTTCAGATAGAGCAGCGACATTAAAAGGCGAGTTGGAAGTCTCGGGCGGCCGCCGGGATTGGGCGAAACCATCTGGACGCTAGAGCCAAAGAGATCATCGACTTCAACCGCCGAGGCCGATCGACGTTCCGGGACCAACAGGGGAGCAACCTTCTCTTCAAGGGTTTTCCATGGAATCCTGCGAGAGAGGATCACCAAGGGGTGCTTGGGGTCCACCATCTCCTCAAGGGTCTGCCGAAAGAGGTCGCTCGCCATGTTTTGCCCTCAAAAACTCTCAGGTTTTGAATCAAATATCCCTCATATTTGAGGGTTTCCATGGCGAGCATTATACCCTATCCATATGATCTATATGGCATATTTAGGTTTTACAGGGCCGACTCAGTAGCCTTCAAAAAGACCTGCGT
>JBEIRQ010000148.1:0-4791 GCA_040375885.1 Methylococcus sp. | reverse complement strand
TTTGTTGGCCCCATTCTACCGTTCCTCGAAAGCAAGAGCGCATCCTTCTATGATCACAAACCCCCATATTGACCCTGTGGCCTTCAGCTTGGGTCCTCTCAAGGTTCATTGGTATGGTCTCATGTATATCGTGGGCATTGGTGCTGCCTGGTGGATGGCGCGCCTTAGGACCAAAGTACCGGGTTTTCCATGGACGTCCACCCAGATTGAGGATCTCATTTTTTATTCTGCGGTGGGTCTGATGGTGGGAGGGCGCCTCGGGTATATTTTTTTCTACAACTTTGCAGCCTTTGTGGACGATCCGAGTATTTTGATTCGGGTCTGGGAGGGAGGGATGTCGTTCCATGGCGGCATGCTGGGGGCCTTTGCAGGAATGTGGTTTTTTGGTCGAAAAGTGGGGGCGCGCTTTTCAGATGTCACCGACTTTATAGCCCCTTATGTGCCCCTGGGGCTGTTCACGGGTCGTATTGGAAACTTCATCAACGGGGAATTATGGGGGAAGCCGACCGATCTTCCCTGGGCCATGATGTTTCCTACGGGGGGCGACATCCCCCGGCATCCCTCCCAGCTTTATGAGGCTCTTTTGGAGGGGGTTCTTCTGTTCGTTCTTCTCCACCTCTATCGCCGAATGAATCCACCCAGAACTGCCATGAGTGGTCTCTTTCTTTTGCTTTATGGGGTCTTTCGGTTCGTGGTGGAATTCGTTCGGCTGCCGGACGCCCAATTGGGTTATCTCGCTTTTGGATGGCTCACCATGGGCATGGTGTTGTCCTTGCCCATGATCATCGCAGGGCTTTTTATCCTCATCAGGGCGTATTGGGTTCGTCCGATCGTAGTCAAGGAGTGGTGATGAGTGACCATCCAGAAACCCAGTACCTCAATCTTCTGAAACGATTGCTTCAAGATGGGGATGTAAGAATCGATCGGACGGGGGTCGGGACCAGGGCGCTCTTTGGGCAAACGCTGAGGTTTGATCTTAGTCAAGGCTTCCCTGTTTTCACCACCAAAAAGATATTTTGGAAAACGGCATTCAAAGAAATGTTATGGATGCTTTCTGGAGGGAGAAACATCAAGGAGCTCTTAGAGCAGAACGTTCGAATCTGGACGGATTGGCCACTGAAGCATTACCGGGAGGCGACCGGTGACCCGATCACCCAGGAGGCCTTCGAACAACGAATTCTCAATGAACCTTTATTTGCTGAACAATGGGGCGACCTTGGCCCCGTTTATGGGTGGCAGTGGCGACGCTGGGGCACGGCCGATGGGCGAGAGATCGACCAACTCAGTGCCTTGGTCGAGGGCCTCAAAGAGAGTCCTCAATCGAGAAGGCTCCTCTTTGAGGGATGGAATGTCGGCGATCTCGACCAGATGGCGCTGCCCCCTTGCCATAAGACCTACCAGTTCTTTGTGGGCAGTGATGGCCGTTTGTCGTCGGCACTCATGCAACGTTCGGCCGATGCCTATCTTGGCCTTGGCTGGAATATCGCAAACCTTGGCTTGATCACCCACCTCTTAGCACAGCAGTGCGGTTATGAGCCTGGGGAGATCGTTTGGTTTGGGGGGGACGTCCACCTTTATCTCAATCATGTCGAACAGGCGATCATGCAGATCGAAAGGGAGCCAAGACCCTTCCCTCGTCTTAGAATACTCAAGAAACCCAAGGATCTTTTCAGTTATGGCATTGAGGATTTTGAGCTTCAAGACTACGATCCGCATCCCCACATCGCTGCGGACGTGGCGGTTTAGTTTCCGACATCTATTCGCGTGATCTGGCCGGGCGGCCTTAAGCGAAGCAAATCTCTCGGGAGCGCGGGCTAATCAAGCTACCGTGATGCTTTGCTTTAAAAGGCCTTACTTTAAGAGGAAGGCGACCCATTGATCGTGCCCTTTATCGCGCGATTAAGCGTATGGTCTGTGCTTTGTCTTACTACCGCCGAGGTCTTAGCCATGAGCCGTATTAGTGCCAATGACCTTAAAACCAGGGGAATTGCGGCCATTGAAGCCTCGTTGGCCGATCAGCCTGAAGCCATCGTTTCGGTCAGAGGCAAAGACCGATTTGTGGTGATGGATATCGAGCAGTATCAATACCTTCGAGAATGTGAGCTGGCAGCAGCACTCGCGGAGACCCGGGCCGATTTGGCGGCAAGGCGATATGTTGAAGAATCTGCCGAAGAGCACCTGAAGCGAATTGGAAGCTGACGTGTCTTACACGCTGGTCTTCACCGAATCCTACCTACGCCGCGAGGCAAAATGGCTTAAGCGACACGCTGACTTACGATTAATGTATTTCAAAACGCTTCAGCTCCTCGAGGCCCAGCCCCATCATCCGTCGCTTCGAATGCATGCTTTAAGCGGGAAGCTTGAGGGTCTTCATTCCATTTCGATCAATCTGTCCTATCGAATCACCATCGAGTTTCTCATTGAGAATGACCGCATCGTGCTGGTAAATCTTGGAGATCACGATACGGTGTACCGATAGGCATGGGACACGGGTTTAAATAAGGACGCTGGTTCCCGCTACACGCTAGGGCCCGCGCCATGTTGGGGTCGTCCTTGATTCGTTCAACGCACGCTTGAATATAGATTACAGAAACCGTACTTGCTTGAGGGCTGTTTTTTGAGAAGCGGCTGGTTAGCTTAGACTTTTTGATTCCTTGACGATGTTTGGATGTCGCTGATGAAAGAGTCCTCGAATCCAGTAAAGGAACATCAGCCCTAAGGCGGTTAAGAAACCTTTCAAGAAATCGCGATGCTGAATCCAGAGATCACTAAAGGCATCGTGGCTGTGGCTGGAGAGTTCTTTTTGAATGAGCATGCCGGCGACCACCAGTGCCATCAGCGCAAATAGCCGCCGAAGAAGCGTTTGCTTTGCTTGTTGCGCAAAAGCTTGGCCCACCAATGCGCCGAGGATGGCAAGACCGGTCATCATGGCGGTGAGGTCGGCCTCCAGAGGGATTTCTCCTGAAATCCCGAAGAAGGCCGCAAAGCAGTTCATGCTGATCACCAAAAGAGAAGTTCCAATCGCCGATCGGATGGGAAGCTGCCCCAGAAGATGAAGCGCGGGGACAATGACAAAGCCTCCGCCAACGCCAATTAAGCCTGTCATGGTGCCAACCAGAAAGCCGTCACAAAGGACCGCGGGTAGATTGAGCCGGGTGGGACATGCTGGATGATCATCATGACGGATATCGGTCGGCCGCTGCCGTGGGGAGAGCAACATACTGAGGGATGTCCCGATCATCATGAAGGCCAACAACAAGAGCAGCAGATCTGAAGGCAGCTCCTTGGCTAGGTGTCCTCCACCATACGCTCCGATCATTCCCGAAGCCCCAAAAACAGCCCCGTTCTTCCAGCAAACCGTCTTCTGTCTTGCATGACCCAGTAAGGCCACAAGGCTGGTGATACCCACAACGATCAGAGAGCTGGCGATGGCCTTCTGCACGCTCCAGCCGGCCAGAAAGACTAAGGTCGGCACCAGGAGGATGGAGCCCCCCCCGCCCAGAAGCCCCAGCAGGAGCCCGATCAACACGATCAAGAGTCCGAGCGGGTAGAGTTGGAGCAGGGCCTGATCCATCGCTTGAGTCCTAGGGTGTCCCGCAGGCAAGATTTGCGGGGATGGCCTCATGCATCTGTTGGGGTGTCGCCAAGTCGAGATGGTCCATCAGGTCAATAAACGTTTGGCGATCCGATCCCCTTTTGAGACGGGGGTTGCTGCTATGTTCTTCCTGAACGGTAGACACGGTACGGCCATGATAATCATGTCCCGGATAAATCAGTGTATCCGGCGGCAATGAGAAAATCTTTTGATGGATGCTGTCGAAAAGGCGGCCCGAATCACCTTCCTGAAAATCAGTCCGGCCGCAGCCCCCGATCAATAAGCTATCCCCGGTGAAGACTCGGTCGGACATCACGATGCTGATGCATCCGGCGGTATGGCCTGGGGTATGTCGAATGTCAAATTCAAGGTGGCCGAGTTGAAGGAAGATGCCATCGCTTACGAGGAGATCCGCGCAACGAGCACCACTGTCGCGATGGACAATGCTTCGACTACCCCGTTCGGTCCTGAGACGCCCAGCGCCCGTGATATGGTCAGCGTGAACATGGGTCTCGAGCGTATAGGTCAAAGAGAGCCCGAGATCATCTAGGATCTTGAGATAACGCGGTACCTCGGCTTCGACGGGGTCGATCAATAACGCTCGTCCCTTCGATTCGCAGCCAAGAAGATAGGTGAAGGTCGATGTCTGGGGTTCAAAGAGTTGACGAAAGATCATCCGTGCAACGGCTCCTAGAATATTAGATAATTCTGATGATAGCGCATTTTAAGGTTAGGCGGTTAGATGTCGATGCTGATCACGACAGGCGAGGAGGCCTTCTGCGAGGGTCGGATAGGCCAGTGTGACGTTGAGTTCCTGCCGCATTTTTTGATTATTAAGGCGCTTTGATTCATCAAGAAAGGACAGCATGTTCTGGCTGAGGACGTTGCGTGCTTCTTCAAGGGTGATCGCGGGCGGGCGGGGGAGGTCAAAAAAGTCGGCCACGCGCCAGAAATAATCCGTCATGGTGGTGGGGTGGCCATCGCTGATGTTATAAGCCGACCCCGCTTTGCCATGGCGGGCGGCGGCGACACAAGCTCTTGCGAGGTCATCGGCATGAATTCGATTGCTGTAGGGTGCCTCTACTTCAACGATCACCGGCAAACCCTTTCGGAGGCGCTCCAATGGCAAGCGCCCAGGGCCATAAATGCCAGGGACTCTCAGGATGATGATCTCCGTGTCATGCTGATGGCTCCAT
>JBEIRQ010000087.1:0-6844 GCA_040375885.1 Methylococcus sp. | reverse complement strand
TGAACACTTGAGCTGTCAGCCGGTTTCATGGATGTGAAGCTTGGCTCGGTGCAGCTTGACCCGCCGCCCCCACCGCCACCACCATAGGCCCAAGCGGTGGTATTGAAGGCCAACAGGCTTAAAAACATCAAGGATTTCATCATCATGGTAAGACCTCGTAGTGGACAGACTAAACACAGAGCCCGAAGGCCCAGAGAACCTTGGAGTCTCAAGATCCTGAGTCGTTCCACTCAAGAGCCTTCTGTCTATTCAGAAGGGAGGAAAGCCGATTGGGGGTCATTCGGTTGAATCAGACCAAGTTCTACCAGTTGTCCCGAGAGGGTCTGCCAGCGTTCAAGATTCATCTGACCGATCGGAGTTGCAGGCATTCCTGTAATGAAGGGCGTTTGGACCTTAGAAGACGCTTCAAAGGTCGCTTCATCCATCGTTGGATTCAGCTGATGCATGGTGTGATTGGCTGGGGTGGGGTCCTTGAGGTAGGCGCTCCAACCTGCCTTAAGGGCGCGGATCAGCCGGCGGACCTCTTCTTTATGTTTGATCAGCACGTCGCGTTTGGTGACCAGAACCCCTGAGTAGGGATTGTATCCCGTGTCGCTGATTGGAAAGACTTGGGGCTTCGCGCCGGCTCGTCGCGCCGCAATCGGTTCTGCCGTGAGATAACATTGCTGCGCCAAGAGAGGGTCGTGGAGAAAGGGCGCAAGGTTATTGGTATAAGGCACCACATGAAGATGGTGAAAGCCAAAACGTTTTTCGAGGACCTTGAACGTTGGGGTTCCAGGTTCCATCGCCAGGGTCCCTCCTTTGAAAACGTCCTCCAGCGCCCCGAGCCCTCGTTCAGCGTGGACCATGATGCCTTCTGGCAAGTTCTGGTAGAGCGCAAACAGAGCGACCAGGTCAGCACCCCGGTCGCGCGCAATCAAAATATTGTCAGCGGTGGTAATCCCAAAGGTCACCTGACCCGATT
The DNA here is from genome assembly GCA_040375885.1 of Methylococcus sp. Lineage (GTDB taxonomy): Bacteria > Pseudomonadota > Gammaproteobacteria > Methylococcales > Methylococcaceae > UBA6136. The sequence goes on along the minus strand of JBEIRQ010000087.1, from coordinate 5,880 downwards.
CGATTAATTGGAGGGTCGGTATTCCAGGTCCTCCTGGCTTCAGCTCAACCTCGAGATGCTCTTGATCAAACAGGCCATTATCCCGGGCGGCGTAGTAGCCTCCAAATTCAGGTTCTGGTACCCAGTTGAGCTGAATATCCGCCTTGAAGGGTGTCCCCACCCCTTGGTCATCAGAGGCATTTTTGCAGGCACCTGAGATCAGCATGACGATGACGAGCCCGATGATCCTTAAAAACGTCCCATCCATCATGAGTCTTTAAACTCCCCGAGATGCCAGCGTCTTAGGGTGAGTTGGTTAAGACCACTCACCAGCCAGAAGATAAGGAGCCCGAGGAGTGATGACATCAGGACCGCCGCAAAGACCAGATCCGTCCGTTGTTCCTTGAGGGCTATTTCAACGGCGGTTCCAATGCCACCGCCATTTTCATAGCTGTCGGCGACGAATTCGCCAACAATCGCACCGATGACAGCCAGTCCTGATGCAACCCGAAGTCCCGTTAGGAAATGAGGAATGGCGCCGGGTATGCGGAGTTTAAAGAGGGTATGAAGGCTGCTGGCCTTGGCAATTCTAAAGAGATCCAAGAGGGCGGGATCGGTCGATAACAGGCCGTTCAGCGTATTAGCGATAATGGGAAAAACCGAGACGATGAAGGACGCGGCCACCACCGCGCCTTGACCATAACCGAACCAGATAACCAACATGGGGGCGATCGCAATGATGGGAACCGTCTGGAAAAAGACTGCGTAGGGGTAAAACGCACGCCGAATGAGGGGGTGACTCGCGAGGGTAATGGCTAAAAGGGCGCCCAAGAGGGCGCTCATCCCAAGCCCTAGGAGGGCTGCAACGCCTGTATGCCAGGTCGCCTTTAGAAGTTCTTCCGAATGCATCCAGAGCGCCAAAGCGACGGCGCTTGGCCGCGGTGCGAGGTAGGCGGGGAGATCCATCAGGGTAATCGAACATTCAATAAGCCCGGTGATCAAGACGAAGCTCATCAAAGGAGGCAGCCAAACAATCTGGTAAAGGGCCTTCATTCTGCCGTCCTTGCGTGAAGCTCAAAGGCCTCTGAAACGATTCTGAGATGGTCGATAAAGGGGGTCGACACGCGGGTGGCTGGGGTTCTTGGGTGGGCCAAAGGGACTTTGTAATCGAGTGTAATGTCGCCGCCGCCTGCCGATAACAGAATCACCCGATCAGCGAGGTAGACGGCCTCACTCAGAGAGTGGGTGATAAAGACCACCGTCATCGGATGATTCAACCAGAGGCTTTGAAGGTGGTCATCAAGGTGATGGCGAGTAATATCATCAAGTGCTGCAAAGGGTTCATCGAGGAGCAAAAGATCTGGGCGGGTGATGAGAGCTCTTGCAAGGGATACTCGCATTTTCATGCCGCCGGAGAGCTGCTGAGGGAATTTTCCTTGAGCCTCTTCAAGGCCGACCGTTTTCAGTAACGCTTCGGCAGCGGGCATCCGGTGATGACGGGGGACCCCTTGAAGCTCCAGCGGCAAGGCCACGTTCTCGATGACTGAACGCCACGGCAAAAGACACGGATCCTGAAAGACAAAGGCCAGATCCACGTCTTCTTCAGATCGATCAAGGGTGCCCTGATCCGGTTGATCGAGATCAGCGATAAGCCTTAGAAGCGTTGATTTCCCGCAACCGGATGGGCCGATGATGGCGAGGAATTCGCCAGGGGCTATGTCAAGATCCAGGTGGTTGAGAACGGGGCGTCCGTCGAACTGGCGATGGATGCCACGGAGTTTGAGGCCGGCGCCCTGTCGGTGTTTCATGGGTAAGGAGGATGCGGGCGCCAATTAGTCTGATGCAATTCTAAAGTGAGAGCCCGACGATGTTATAGCCGGCATCGACATAGAGAATCTCACCGGTAATGCCTGAGGCCAGATCAGAACACAAGAAGGCCCCCGCATTGCCGACCTCTTCGATGGTGACATTCTTCCTCAGTGGCGCAGCCTGTTCGCCCTTTGAGAGCATCTCACGGAAGTTAGCGATCCCAGATGCGGCAAGGGTTCGGATGGCGCCCGCGGAGACGGCGTTGACGCGGATACCCAAAGGCCCAAGGGAAGCAGCCATGTAACGGACATTGGCCTCTAGACTGGCTTTCGCTACACCCATGACGTTGTAGTTCGGCATCGCTCTTTCAGCCCCCAGATAGGTGAGGGTGAGCAGGGAGCCGCCGCGTCCAGCCATCATGCCATGGCCAGCTTTGGCCAGTGCAGCGAAGCTGTAGGAGCTGACATCATGGGCAACCCTAAAATTTTCCCGGGTCACCGAGTCAAGATAGCTGCCTTCTAGTGCTTCACGGGGTGCAAATGCGACGGAATGCACGATCGTATCCAGTCCATCCCAGTGCTTTCCGAGATCTTTGAAGAGTTGGTCGATTTCATCATCATTGACAACATCACAGGGCAGAACGATCTTGGCACCCAGTTCACCCGCTAGCTTCTCAACGCGCTCTTTAAGCTTCTCATTTTGGTACGTCAGGGCAATTTCAGCACCCTCCCGAGCCATGGCTTCAGCGATACCATAGGCAATAGAACGATTGCTGGCGACCCCAACAATCAGAGCACGTTTATTCTGCATGAAAGCCATTTTTTTGATTCTCCTGTTGGCTAGTGATGGGCTGCAGTATCGAACATGGTCCGCTGCAAGTCCAGATAAGGTTATCGGGTCTCTTTATCTATGGCCGCCTGCAATCCAATGTTTTATCTCCAAGGGCCGCTAGGCTCAATCAGAGATCCTTGGGTGGTTTATCAACATAGTCGATAAACCACCTGACATTCTTTTTGAGTTTTTTCCAACTACTGACGGGAGGGTCATTGGTCAGTGGCTTGGGTGCCGTCGTTTCTGATACTGCAGTAGCTGGAGCTGGAGCTGGAGCTGCCGTCACGGGTGGAAGGATCTCCCGGGGGGGCTCTGGAGCGACAGCCCGAGTCTCGGATGGCGGTGTGATCGGCGGTTCAGATTGACGGGGGGGTTGAGGAACCTCGACCGGAGGCTCCATCGTTGTTGATGGCAGGTTAGCTTCAGCCGCGACGCTTGGGGGGGTAATCAATGACCTTGGGGTCTGTGTGATCGGTGTCGTCGGCGCTTTAAGAGGCGTTGACGTTAATGGCTTTGGGGCAACGCTTGGGGCCGCTGAAAGGCCTCGAGATTGGAGCGTTGCCTGGGCAGCGGCAAGGCGGGCTACCGGAACCCGGGGCGGTGAGCAAGAAACATAGTTGATACCGATTTCATGACAGAATCGAATGGACGCGGGATCCCCGCCTTGTTCGCCACAAATACCGATCTTGAGATTGGGATTGGTTGAACGCCCAAGATCTACAGTCATCTGCATGAGGACGCCGACCCCTTTGATATCAATTGTCTCGAAGGGATTGTCATGAAGAATCCCTGTATCGGTATAGAGAGGCAGAAATTTATTCTCAGCGTCCTCTCGTGAGAAAGAGTAGGTGGCCTGCGTCAGATCATTCGTTCCGAAAGAGAAAAATTCCGCCAAATGGGCAAGATCAGCAGCTCGAGTGCAAGCCCTGACCGTTTCAATCATGCTGCCAAACTTGAAGGTCAAGCTGAGTCCGTAACGCTGCTCCACTTCATCGCGTATTCGATCGACACTGGCTCTGACACGGGTAAGCTCCTGCACCGTGATCACCTGGGGCACCATGATTTCGGGGCAAACCTTAATCCCCGCTTTCAGACATGCGGCTTCAGCTTCAAGAATAGCGCGGATCTGCATGTCGTAGATCTCGGGATAGGTCATTCCGATGCGAACCCCTCGGTGTCCAAGCATGGGATTGACTTCATGGAGATCCCGGACCTTTCGGAGCATGCCTTCCTTCTTGGCAATGATGCTGTTGACGTGCTCTTCGCTGGCTTCGTTATCAGCGGGGTTATTGAGATGGAGTGCCCCAAGAGCGACCGTTCGACCTTTAACAACGAGACGGTATTCTTTAAGCGCCTCAATGTCGTCGATGAGCTGCTGCTCACTCGGAAGGAATTCATGCATGGGAGGGTCTAGGAGTCGGATCGTAACCGGATGGGGGGCCACGATCTTAAATATGTCCTCGAAATCCTGACGCTGCATCGGAAGGAGCTTAGAAAGGGCGGCTTTCCGCTCCTCAAGGGTCCGTGCCATGATCATGTCAACGACGACCGGGAGACGTTCGTTGGCATTGAACATGCGCTCCGTTCGGCACAGTCCGATTCCTTTTGCCCCATAACTGACCGCGACGGCGGCCATTTCAGGGGTATCGCCATTCGCCATAACCCTAAGTCGAGCCTTTTCATCCGCCCAACTTAAGAGCGTTTTGAGTTCTTCTGAAAATTCAGGTGGCAGCGTTGCTATAGGGCCGAGGTAGACCGATCCATTAGATCCATCAATGGTGATGATGTCGCCTTCTTTGATGGTGACGTCACCGATGGAGGCCCTTCGTTGCCGCGGATCCACCACGATGCCTTCGGCACCAGCCACACACGCCTTACCCATGCCTCTCGCGACGACGGCCGCGTGAGAGGTTTTGCCGCCGCGGCTGGTGAGGATGCCGGCAGCCGCAAAAAAACCATGGATATCTTCAGGTTTGGTTTCTTCCCGAATTAAGATGACAGATTCACCTCCGCGACCTAGTGTCTCTGCTAAATCAGCATCAAAGACACAGCGACCACTAGCTGCTCCGGGTGAAGCAGGGAGCCCCTGGACTAGAGCTTGCTGGGCGTGCCTTGGGTCAAGCCGAGGATGCAGTAATTGTTCAAGCTGCAGGGGATTGACGCGGAGCAATGCCTGATCCTTGTTCAATAACCCTTCCACGTACATGTCGACCGAGGTTTTCACCATGGCCGCCGCATTCATTTTGCCTTGACGGGTTTGGAGGCAGTACAGAATGCCCTTTTCGATGGTGTATTCGAAATCCTGGACTTCGCGGTAATGGCCTTCCAGCCGATTTCTAAGGTCCACGAGCTGACTGTAAAGTTCTGGCATTTCAGTCGCCATTTCTGCAACAGCCTTTGGGGTTCTGATGCCGGCGACGACATCCTCGCCTTGGGCATTGATCAAATACTCGCCATACATTTCATTGTCACCGGTGCCTGGATTTCGGGTGAATCCAACGCCCGTTGCACAATCATCTCCCATGTTGCCAAAGACCATGGTGACTACGTTGACGGCCGTGCCGTGAGCCATATCAGGGGTAATATTGAATTCACGCCGGTAATCGATCGCCCGTTTACCCATCCAGGACTTGAAGACGGCGCGAATCGCAATCTCAAGCTGCTGGTAGACATCTTCAGGGAAGGGTTTCCCTGTTTCCCGTAGGACGACCCCTAAGAAGCGCTCGCACGTTTCCCTCAGATGTTCAGAGGTGAGCTGAAGATCACTGTCAATTCCCTGAGCCTGCTTAATAGCGTCAAGCTCTGCATCAAATAGAGCATCATTGACCCCCAAAGCTACCTTCCCGAAGAGCTGAATGAAACGGCGGTAGCTATCGTAGCCAAAGCGGAGGTTTTGGGTCCTATCGACCAGACCCTGAAGGGTGATTTGGTTGAGGCCAAGATTGAGGATGGTATCCATCATTCCTGGCATCGAAAGCTGGGACCCTGAACGAACGGAAACCAACAAGGGATTGTTTTGATCGCCGAAAATCTTGCCGGTCTGGGTTTCAAGGGCCACGATGTTGTGATGCACCTGGTCCATCAACTCATGAGGCAGGGCGCCCGACTCGAGATACTCCACGCAGGACTCCGTCGTGATCACAAAGCCGGGCGGCACGTTGAGTCCGATTTGAGTCATTTCACAAAGGTTAGCCCCCTTGCCGCCAAGAAGGCGTTTATTTTTTCCATCTCCTTCAGCAAAGGCATAGACGTATCGCTTGT
>JBEIRQ010000367.1:0-2064 GCA_040375885.1 Methylococcus sp. | reverse complement strand
TCAGCGATGGATGATGACTTCAATACGGCAGAAGGCATCGCTGTTCTTTTTGATCTTGCTCGTGAGATTAATCGCCTCAAATCCCAAGATCTCAAAAAAGCACAAGATCTCGCCCATACCCTCCGAACCTTAGCAGGTGTGATTGGTCTTTTGACCGATGATCCTGAGATCTTCCTTCAAGGGGGGAGCGAAAGCGACTCAGAAAGTCTTGATGGCGCTACGATTGATCTTCTGATCACTCAGCGCCTCGATGCGCGTGCGTCCAAAAATTGGAGTGAAGCGGATCGAATTCGTGATCTTTTATTAGAGGCAGGTGTTGTTCTCGAAGATGCTGCAGGCGGAACCAGCTGGCGTCGAGGCTGAATTGTTTCATCGTTCATGAGGAACCCTAAGTGGAATCAGGGTCTAATCTTTTTTTTAATCGTTGATGGAGGAGGTGTCTCATGATTCAGTTGATGTTAGTGCTTGTCGCACTGTCACCGATTATTTTTCTGATCGGCCTGGTTAAGCCAGGCTGGATTTTGTTTTGGACCAAACAACCTGATCGTTTGATGGCCTCAAGTGTCGGAATCTTGATGTTCATGGCGACCTTTACCGGTTATTCGGAAATGAAGGTCAGGCATAAGGCAGCGAATGCCCAAGAATTGGAGCGCCTTAAATCACCTGAAAGATCCAATGATCTTCAGCTCGATAACGCAAGGTAACCCAATTGCATGATGGACCTCCTTTTTGGAGGTCCATGGTTCAGAATCTAACGGGATTAGAGACCTTCAACGCCCCAGATAAGGAAGAAGATGCTGATAAACCAACAGGACGTAGAGAAGAGTCTAATGGGATGGATAGATCCCTATTTACGCCAAGACTTGGTAAGCGCCAAGATGATCCGATCCATCGGCATCGATGAGGATGGCATACGGGTTGAGGTCGCATTAGGTTATCCGTGCCAAGATTTTCATCCAGTGATGATGGCGGCTTTGACCGAGAAAGTGAAAAGCGACACGGGCGTTAAGTCGCTCACTTTCAATATCGTCCAAGAGATCGTTTCCCACGCGGTTCAAAAAAATCTCAAACCACTTAAGGGTGTCAAGAACATCATTGCCATTGCTTCTGGAAAGGGGGGTGTTGGCAAATCAACAACGGCGGTTAATCTTGCTGCCGCTTTAGCCCAGGATGGAGCTAAGGTCGGCATTTTGGATGCCGACATCTATGGACCCAGTGTTCCCCATATGTTGGGATTGTCAGGGCGTCCTGAAATTAAACCGGGTGACCGGATCAATCCAAAGCGCGCGTTTAACTTGGACGTGATGTCGATTGGTTTTCTCGTAGATGAGGATCAACCCATGATTTGGCGTGGCCCTATGGTGACTGGAGCCCTGCAGCAATTGCTGCAACAGACCGATTGGGATGGGATTGATTACCTCATCATCGACCTACCCCCAGGCACAGGTGACATTCAACTGTCGTTATCGCAACAAATCCCTGTTTCTGGGGCTGTCATCGTCACCACCCCCCAAGATATTGCCCTCTTGGATGCTCAACGGGGACTCAAGATGTTTCAGCAGGTCAATATCCCCGTCCTGGGTCTCGTTGAGAATATGAGCCTTCATATCTGTTCTCATTGTGGCCATGAAGAGCCCCTTTTTGGTGAAGGGGGCGGCCAAAAAATGGCCATAAAATACGGAACGGATCTCCTTGGCGCATTACCCTTGAATCTCTCTATTCGTCAACAGGCTGATCAAGGCACCCCGGTGGTCCTCGTTGAACCTGATGGGGATATATCACGGCGTTACCGAGAGATTGCTCGGCGAATGGCGGCGCAATTAGCTTTAAAGTCGAGAGACTATAGTGCACGGTTTCCAACTATCTCCGTGGTGAATGACTGATCACCCTGCTGATATCATCCTCATGATCGGGCTTTACACGTTGAAGCACGCTCATTTTTTTGACGCCGCATCTTACTGACCACTCATGGGATCAGCACGCTCTTTTAGCACCATTTTTTACCAGGAAACTATGGGTATCAAATCTGATCGATGGATTCGCCAAATGGCCAAGGACATGAGC
>JBEIRQ010000129.1:0-5101 GCA_040375885.1 Methylococcus sp. | reverse complement strand
CCATCCCTATCTGTTTTTTGTGTTTCATCATGCCGCACCATTTTTTTTTGGCCAAGAACGTTGATTGGGTAGATCTTTGAATCAGCCGCTACTGATTTGACCGTGTCGATCGATTAAGGTGACTCACAGATATCAGTGAAGTCATTCTTTTTGCCTTTAAAATTCCTAGACTTGGAGTTTAGAGAGGGACATTAAGTTCCCTCTTGGTCGATCATCTAAGGCGGCTTTTCATTTGCTTTTCAGCAGGGATCAAAAGCCCTGCTGGCCTTGGCTTACCCTTAAGGCTTGAGGACGTCATCCTCTATCAAGCAGGCTCTGGTGACCCCCTTCAAAACCTTATGTTCTTGAAATCCTAGCCAAGCAGGGCGCTCGCACACTACAATGACAGGCTTTACTTCAAAGGTCCTTTGGTTGGGCCGCTGGGGTGTGGTAAAGATCGTGCCGGTGGCGCCCATTGATGATGACTTTGGAGTGGGGGATCCTTTTCCCCTTCGCCCCTTGGTTGACCTATTGCCTTTTCACTTTCGGATATCAGCAGCAGGATAGAATCCCGAGATGGGAGAAGAACTAGATGAGGAGCTGGTCCGGCGGGTCCAGCGGGGCGATAAGAAGGCATTTGATGCGCTCGTCATCAAATACCAATACAAGATCGCCCAGCTAATCAATCGCTACATCAAGGATCACCACGAGGCTATGGACGTCGCTCAGGAGACGTTCATCAAGGCTTACAGAGCCTTGCCTGGCTTTCGCGGGGAGAGTGCCTTTTATACTTGGCTCTACCGGATCGCGATTAATACGGCCAAGAATCATCTCTCGATGAGAAGCCGCCGACCCTCCGATGATGAAATAGAAATAGAAGATGCGGAACAATTTGAGACCGGGACACGTCTTAGGTCTTACGAGACTCCAGAAGGTCTGTTATTGACCGATGAAATTGCGCAGGCCATTCAGGATGCGTTAGATCATCTTCCCGATGAATTGAGATCGGCAATTACCCTTCGAGAGTTCGAGGGCCTGAGCTACGATGAGATCGCTCAGGTGATGGCTTGCCCTGTGGGCACCGTGAGATCCCGTATCTTTAGGGCACGGGAAGCCATAGACAAGCGACTTGAACCCTTGTTACGTTAGGACAAACGACTATGAATGAAGATCAATCTGAAAAATTAAGCGCGCTTCTCGATGAAGAGCTCGATCTCAATGGGGCCCTCACCACCTTGAGTGGACTCCGTCAGGACCGTGAGATGGCCTCAAAACTCCACCGATATGGCGCGGTCAGCCAGTATCTTAAGACCGGTTCGACGTTCATTCCGGATCAAGGTTTTGTGGGCCGAATCAGCCAATCGCTCGAGAGTGAGCCCGTGGTGTTGGCTCCGAGGGTGATCCGTCATCAGATCCGTGAAAAGGCGGCCACCTTCGCGCTCGCGGCATCCATTGCCATGCTGGCCGTTCTGGTTGGTCGTTCGGTCAACGTCTACTCACCCATGAAGGCCTCCGAAATGCTCGCCAGCGTGGATCTTGATACGCCGGTGGTCAAAGCCTCCATGGAGCCTGACTTCAGGGATTATCTGACGATGCACAACGAGTCCACTTACCTTTCCGGTGCCCAGGGTATGTTGCCCTCCGTGAGGCTGGTCAGTAACGCTGCGCATCGCTGAGATTGGAGCCCCCCCTGACGTGATGGCGATTCAAGGCAAGTTGAAATGGGATGCGTTTTTTTTGGCGCTGGGCCTTGGATTCACGGCTGGTGTCCTTGCTAGCGAGGCGCAACGCCCTGACATTGTGGGGGTTGAATGGCTGAAGTCCATGCGACAGGCCGCCAGCAATCGCAGTTATCAGGGGGTTGTCTCGTATGTAAAGGACCAGCAGATGGATAGCTTCAAGCTCTATCATCGTGTCCTTGATGGCCAAGAACGTGAACGGCTGATCTCAATGAATAGCCCGATTAGGGAAGTGGTGCGCACCGGAGGTACGGTGTCCCGGTATTCTGCCGACAGCCAACAAGTGGTCGTGGAGACCAAGCCCTCCGGCCAATCCGTTTTGGTGAGTCTTCCAGAGGATCCGGCAACCCTTGAACGCTATTACCGCATCAATCTTCGTGGGCAGGAATACATCGCAGGTGCCTTGACGCAGGTGGTGGCGCTCGAACCCAGGGACGAATATCGTTACAGTCGCCTCCTCTGGATCGATACCGATACCCGCTTACCGCTCAAGCTCGATGTCCTGAATGAAGACGGTCAATCGGTGGAGCAGATGGTGTTCATGACCATCAACACCAAAGATCCGATTGATCCGAATGATCTTGAACCAACGTCGGGTGCACGTTCCGCGATCACCCAGATTTCTCATCGGGAGAGCCAGCCGGTCAAAGGCTTGAAGTGGTCCATCAAGGATGTGCCCTCAGGCTTTCAGATCGTCTCCTATTCAACCCTCAAGAGGCCACCATCGTCCTTGCCGGTTGAGCACATCCTTTTGAGTGATGGTTTTTCTGCGGTGTCGATCTACATTGAACAAGGTGAGGGGCTAAAGGCCTCTGGGGCTCGTAAGATGGGGGCGATCAATGTCGATTCGGTCAAATTGGATAGACATTTGGTCACCGTCATGGGAGAGGTTCCCTTGAAGACCGTCTCGATGATTGTTCATGGTGTCAGAGAAAAGTAACCCGTTGCCAAAAGTCGCCTACGATTCGATGGCCCCATCGGCCTCCGGTCCTTGTGAAGGCGGTGTTGAGTCCTTATATCCCTGCTGAGTGGTTATTGAACCGTCTAATAGACCCTGTCACGCATCCGAACGTTAGCGAGGTTCGTCATGCGCGCGGGTTGCCCTTGTTTTTTCTCTTCGGAGTTCCTGATGCGTCACGCTCATAGTTCGAATGTTTTTTTGATGGCACTCATGATGGTGCTGTCCCCGGTTCTTCATGCCCAACTACCCGATTTTACGGGCCTCGTTGAACAGAACAATGCCGCGGTAGTCAATATCAGTACCACCCAGAAAGTCGCCGCTAGTGACCAGGGGTCGCCGTTACCTCCGGGGATGGAGCTCCCAGAGGGGGTGCCGCTTGATGACCTCCTAAAGCGCTACTTTGGTGAAGGTGCCCCTGGAATGCCTCCAATGCCGGGCGCCCCTCAGGCGCCCCCTGGTGGGCCTGAAGGTGGTGATCCTGGTGAATCAAAGTCGCTGGGTTCAGGCTTCATTCTTTCTCAGGATGGCTATGTTATTACCAATCACCACGTCATTCGAGACGCCGATGAAGTCGTCGTTCGACTTCAAGATCGGCGCGAACTGGTCGCCAAGATTGTCGGCTCGGATAAGCGCAGTGACATCGCCCTGTTGAAACTGGATGCCAAAGACCTCCCCGTCGTTAAACTCGGCTCTTCCGACGCCCTTAAGGTGGGTGAATGGGTACTCGCCATCGGTTCTCCCTTTGGTTTTGATCATTCCGTCACCGCAGGGATTGTCAGCGCCAAGGGACGGAGTCTCCCCAGCGATAATTATGTCCCTTTCATTCAGACTGATGTAGCCATTAACCCTGGGAATTCGGGTGGGCCTTTATTCAATCTCCAGGGTGAGGTCGTGGGCGTCAATTCCCAGATCTATAGTCGGACCGGTGGCTTTATGGGTTTGTCCTTTGCGATTCCGGTCGATGTCGCTATGCAGGTGGTCGACCAATTGAAGTCGCAGGGGAAGGTCTCAAGGGGCTGGCTGGGCATTCAGATCCAGGATGTCACTCACGAACTTGCGGAATCCTTTGGGATGAAAAAACCAGAGGGTGCGCTCGTGGCCAAGATTCTGCCGAACAGCCCGGCGCTTGACGCGGGAATCCAGATCGGCGACATCATCGAGGCGTTTAATGGCAAAGACATCGCGACGTCCTCAGGCCTGCCACCGATGGTCGGTGCGACTAAGATTGGTGAAACCGCTAAGCTTAAAGTGTTGCGCCAGGGTAAGAGTATCGAGGTGCCCGTCAAAATTGGCATGCTGCCGGATGAAGAACCCAAGGTTGCCGCAGCGGAGGAGACCCTTAAGGGGGATCAGTTAGCTCGGCTCAATGTCGCTGCGACCAACCCCACCGATGCGCAACGCCAGCAGCTCCAGCTTCCTAAAACGGGTGGCGTGCTGATTCTGGGCGTCAAACCAGGTCCGGCCGCTGACGCGGGTATTCAGCCAGGGGATGTGATCCTTAGGGTTCAGGATCAAACGCTCAAGGATCTGAAGCACCTTCAAGAATTGGTCAAAGAACTTCCCAAAGGAAAGACGGTGGCTCTTTTGGTTCAGCGTCGTGGAGGATCTCAGTTCCTCGCGCTTAAACTCAAGGATTGAGTCTCGTGACCGATCAAAAAGACATCCGTAATTTCTCCATCATCGCGCACATCGATCATGGCAAGTCCACGCTCGCCGATCGCTTCATCCAGACGTGTGGTGGGCTGACCGAGCGAGAGATGTCGGCTCAGGTTCTCGATTCGATGGATATCGAGCGGGAGCGGGGTATTACCATCAAAGCGCAGAGTGTCACGCTCCACTATCACGCCAAGGATGGTAAGACCTATCAGCTCAATCTGATTGATACCCCAGGGCATGTCGACTTCTCCTACGAGGTGTCACGCTCGCTGGCGGCCTGTGAGGGGGCTTTGCTGGTGGTCGATGCGGCTCAGGGCGTTGAGGCACAGAGCGTTGCTAATTGCTACACCGCCATTGAGCAAGGGCTCGAAGTCATTCCGGTTTTGAACAAGATAGATCTTCCCTCGGCAGAACCTGAAAGGGTTTGCGCCGAAATTGAGGAGATTATCGGTGTTCCTGCGGATGAGGCGCTTAGAATCAGTGCCAAGACGGGTCTTGGCGTTGATGATCTTCTGGAGCAGTTAGTGGCAAAGGTGCCGCCACCAAAAGGGGATCCGAACGCCCCCTTACAAGCCTTAATCATTGATTCATGGTTTGATAATTATCTTGGTGTGGTCTCCTTGGTCCGAGTCGTTCATGGTTCCATTCAGCGGAAACAGAAGGTCGTTCTGATGTCGACAGGCAAGAGCCATCTCGTCGATAAGCTCGGTGTCTTTACCCCCAAGTCGCTGAATCAAGAGGTTCTTAACACCGGCGAGGTGGGCTT
>JBEIRQ010000326.1:0-2385 GCA_040375885.1 Methylococcus sp. | reverse complement strand
CGATCAGAGAGTCTACGGCCTGATCCTGAGTCAGCCCAGCACTCTTAACCGGACCCAAGTTCATGATTTGATCCATGGCCTTAGGCATGGCGTTACGGCCTTCAACGAGAACTTTAGTCAGTTCTTCCTTGCTCAGCTTATTAACGCTTTCAAACAGGTTTGGGTTTGGCTGAACATCATGGCAAGTGCCGCAACCACGACCGAAGGCGCGGGTGTAGATCTTTTCGCCAACTTCTGCACTGGGTTCGCCAGCCATCGATACACTAGCCATACCCAGACCAGCAATCAGGAGGAGACCCTTCATAGGCATTGAATTCTTCATGGTGCTTTCCGTATTCTTCTATAAAGACAAGGTGATGATTATCCGGATTTGCTGGTCTTGGAGAATCCGCCCATCCGTCCCGGATATATGCATTATTTCAAACAATGGCAAGCGTCACAAGCGCTTTTGGCACGACCTACCCTATCCTTGTAGCGTGTCTACAAGGCATCAATGGGGGACTAAAAGCGCTGAGGGGACTCCGCTTACAATCGTAGCAATCACGTGGATGTTGGTTTATAATTCCACTTTTGTTGAGGGTTCGCCCTCTTCCCTTGTCCTGACGATCGTCAAGGCAAGTGTTCAATGATTTCAGGAAGTGTGGCCGAGTGGTTTAAGGCACTGGTCTTGAAAACCAGCGAGGGTAACACCTCCGTGAGTTCGAATCTCACCGCTTCCGCCACTACACCCTAAAAAGCCCTCTCATAGAGGGTTTTTTATTGTCCAAAAATCAGCGGAAACACTTGACGTTAAAAGCTTATAAACGATTTAAGACAATGAGAGTCAAGCGTCTAAGCTGAAGTACGGCTCGCTAAAGGACCCACCCACATCAAACACCAGGACTTCTTATAGAGGGCGGATACCTTGCTAAAATCCGCATTCTTAGTCCCTAGCCTGTCGGAAACATAAATGGGATTGCTCAGCTAATGTGGCCAATCCTCCAAGAATACGGTCACTGGCGGTCAGCTGCTTCTCATATTGCGACGTTCCAAGGGCGAAGTCGATGAGAACCTCATAACCATGGATCCCGATGTCGACCAGGGCCACGTGCTGAGTCAAGTCGATGACGTCCTTATCGTTGGCGATGAAAGCCTCAGCATCCTTCATGAAGGCTTTGATGTCGTCAATAGCGCTCTCGATACTGAAATAAAGGGTTTTCTTGATGCGCCAAGAATCCCTCAGGGTCATATTTTCGATGGGATGCCGGATGAGTTCACTGCTGGGAGCGATGAGAAGGATACCGTCTGATGTTCGAATTTTCGCTGTCCGAAAGCCAATATTCTCGATCGTCCCTTCAATTCCACCCGTTTTGATCGTGTGCCCAATTCTAAAAGGCTTCTCAAACATGATGATGAGAGAACCCAGGAGATTGCTTAACGCTTGCTGCCCGGCGAGGGCAACCGCAAGCCCCCCCACACCCAGCCCTGCCCTAATCGAGTAGGATGGGAGCCCGATACGATCGGCGCCTTCGATTAGGATGCCAATACCAAATGCCATAGCAATCAGACGAGTCGTTAAGCGGATTAATTGACTGTCTGTACTATCCGTCTGGATGCGTTCAAGACCGATGATCCATTCGGCGATCATTTCTCCAAAGCCCCAAACCATCCAGGTGAGGGCAAGATAGAACATCCCCCAGAAGACTAGTGTCAATCGACCAAAGAGATAGGGCGTTACCCTTAAAACATCCCCTAAGACAAAGCATAAAAATGGGACGAGGAGGACCAGGGTGATGGCCGGCATGATTCTCATCAGAATGCTCATGACACCCCCCAGAGAAGCACCTCGCAAAGACACACGAACACTTATCCATAAGACCCATCCCATGAGAAAAAGAAGGATCAAGAGGGCGGCCCATCGCCAAATAGGCTCACCAAAAATGGTCTGGGTTAACTGAGTAGGGATGGTCATAAACCATCGAGGCGGGACTACATAGGCGAGGTAAGTGGCTAATCCCGTGGGGAGGTTAAAGACGGTATCGAAAATGAAAGGAGGCGTACTTGCGGGATAGTCTATGGTCCGAATGCGCTCAAAAAAAACAGGGATCTGTGCCACGGTCTCCTTCGTGAAGAGATACTCCCCCGCTCTAGGGCCTGCTTCAACTAAAGCGATCCGAATCTCGGTACCTGGCACTGTCCATTTCTTCATTGATAGCCCCTGCATCGCAGCTGCGTCAGGGACATCAACCAGGGAAGGCATCGGTATATGGTTGAATATCTCCATCAACTGAAGGGTCAACCGCCAGGCACTTTGCTCTTGGATAGCTAGAGGAACTTCTCTGAGGTCTAAGAACTTCGCCGATATGGCGCGATCTCTTTCTACCGTTGCGATGGCTTCTTTGATAT
>JBEIRQ010000261.1:0-3011 GCA_040375885.1 Methylococcus sp. | reverse complement strand
CGCCAACTGCTGCCATGACCATCGGCACTGTTCCGCCGGCAAGTCCAAGCCCAGCGGCAACTCCAAGCGCGGATGTAGCAACAATAGAGCCGACGTATGATTCGTAAAGATCGGCGCCCATGCCCGCAACGTCACCCACGTTATCGCCCACGTTATCAGCGATGACGGCCGGATTCCGGGGGTCATCCTCTGGGATACCCTGCTCCACCTTACCGACGAGATCGGCACCTACGTCCGCCGCCTTGGTGTAGATGCCACCGCCAACACGCGCAAACAGTGCGATGCTGCTGGCACCAAAGCCGAAGCCAGTGATATAGGTCAGCTGGTTAGGATCGCCCTTAAAAAACAGGAACAGCAAGGTCATCCCAAGGAGGCTGAAGCTGACCACGGACATGCCCATGATCGCGCCGCTGCCGAAGGCTACCCGAAGACCCTCATGCAAACCAACGCTTGCCGCAGCAGCGGTTCGAACGTTAGCCCGAACAGCCACGTACATCCCTAAATAGCCGGCGCCAGCAGATGCAATCGCCCCAAAGACGAAAGACATCGCGGTCTGCCAATGCAGAAAGACCGTGATAACAACGGCGACAATCGCCACAAAGATGGAGAGAACCTGATACTCGCGATTGAGAAACGCTGAGGCGCCTTCCTGAATAGCCTGAGCGATGTCACGCATCGTCTGGTTGCCCTGATCGTAGCTCAGAACGCGCTTGAACTGCCAGAGTACATACCATACCCCGACCAATCCCATCAGCAGTGCGATGATGACCGATGCATTTGCTTGCAACACGATGTCTGCCTCCCTATCTTAAAGTTATATGTTTTTGATTTTGAGAACGTCTCCCCCTCTTTGAGGGTCGCACCGAAACCGGCACACCCTGGATTCTGGTGATCCTTGGGGAAAGAGGTCTTAAGGCTGATTGTTTCATCCTAATGGACACACAACACACCGGCAGACGTCATTCTGACGAGGAGGTTACTGAAATTTACCAACAACCTCAATAAAAAAGGCGGAGTTGTCGCTTAAAAAACAGAAAAAGTTCCGCTGCACCCCTCAGAAACTCAGGGTCCAGACGGCCTTTTTTAGGGTGGGCTCTGGCCGCTCTAAGGACTAAGATTCCCCTCACGCTCCGGTTCGATAGTAGCGGTTCAAGCGATCGGGGTCCTGATCGAGGCTCGAAGAATCTTGTAGTCGAATGGTCCAAGGTTCCGATGTCTTGGGGTCGATATGGAAAGCCAATGAGGCATGTTTGTGAAGTAATCCCTCCTCCCCAGACGCATTGGGATTCAGCTGACCTTTTTCCAAGAAATCCACCATACGGCGGGCGTTATAGACGATCAGGACCCGATGTTCATGGTGATGACTGTAGATTTGATAGGCCACATGATCCTCTCCGAAGGCCGGTATTCGGCCCAAAAGCTCCTCGAGTCTTCGAGGATGAGATCCCGCAAGATTTCTCAAAATCGAATCATCATGGGTTCTGATCAATTCCCCGAGATAGGGGGCAAGCCGACCCTCTCGTTGCCGCTCTTGGAGCCGATGGACCTCAGCGACGGTGAAGGAAAAGGTCTCAGCCACGAGGTAATGGCGATCTACTTCACCGTCGTTGGCAAAAAGGGCCAGTTTATCGAGGGCCGTGTGCTCCAGGGCATCGAGAAAGGCCCCTGGCGCCCTAATGTGTTTATCCACTGCGACGACCCAAGGCAACGCTCTGCCGGTTCGCTCGAAACGGTCCTTGACACTCAAGATCGCGGCTACTCTTGGAAGCTCTTCCTCACGTCCGCGCGGTTTCACAATAAAGGCATCCACCGCAGCAATCAGGGTTCTGTAGCCCGCCGCCTTGAAACTATCGACGATCCCCGAGTAACGAGGGATGAAGGGAATACTGGTGCCGTCATAAAGGAGATTAATACCCTCAACCCGGGCCTGACTGGCGACCCAATCCCTCAGGGTATTCGCAAAAGGCTCGACATAAATATAATCGTCACTGTGATGGTTCGCTGCGGTTAGAACCAGATAAAGATCACTCTGCTTCCTAAACTCATCCAGCGAGGCCGTCACGAAGTTGTCGCCGCAGGTCGCTTTAGCGATCTCCTCCACCGCCGTCTTGCCGGCACCCGCCCCGCCCATACAGAGAAAGAGCACCGGCTGCTCATCGGCCGTCTTCCCAGCGAGAATGTCCTTTTTGGTCTGATCAAGCTTGGTGGCAATGCGGCTAAGCCGCTGATAGGCGATTTCGACCGCGCGGGCCAGACGCTCGTCACCATCCGCCGCCTCTATCAATTGATCCCTGAGCACCTCGTTGTTGGCCAATGTGAAAATAGGCGTCTTTTCTCCGGCGATCTCCTTCATCAACTCGAAGAATTCAGTATGACTCGGTGAGCGAAGGCCCGTCAGGATATTGACGTCCAAACAGAACAGTGGCGCTTCACCATGGGGCCCAATTTCAATCCCATCAATATCCGTCTTGCCACGAAGCGTCTCAGTCCCCGGTAGATAGCCGATGATGTTGGCAGAGAGGCTCAAAGGATAATCTGCAAAATGAATCCCAAGCGGGATTTGTTCCTCCCGAAGACTCTGCAGCGGCAGAAGACCGCCATTCACCGTCACCAAACAGTCCAAGCCCTCAGGGGTCCGGTGTCTCAGGAACGGCATACCAAAAACAAAGGTTTTCTGCTCAGGCCATTTACCATAGCCATTGGGCTCATTCTCAAGCCCTCGATTTCGAAGGGGATCCATGGCGTGCCTGAAGGCCCGTGTCACCTCCGAAAGAGAAGACCCTGAATCATGCAGAAGTTCGGCATCGCGGGCCTCTAGGCGCCTGAAATCAATTTCCTGCTCATAGACACTACTATAGGCGGGCAGATTGCTAAGAGCGATAATGAAAAAATCAAGGGTCAGCTTATTACCATAACCAAAGGGTTTGATCGCACGCATACTATGATAGAAGCGGGCCACCCGTTCAGCGATATTCGCCGTTTTGATGACAAAGCCGTTGTTATCAAAAAGG
>JBEIRQ010000160.1:0-4426 GCA_040375885.1 Methylococcus sp. | reverse complement strand
TTCATGCTGTCATTGATCGCCTCGTTATAGAGGGGGTGGCTCCCCTTGAGGCTATCCGGCCCGAATGAATTGCAGCTGGTCAACAAAAGATTCAACGACAGGAGGAGGATAGATGGACGCATAAATTCTTGAAGCCGATGACGATGCCTGATGTTAATGGTGGGCTTTTAATTTCACTGAAGCAAAAGCTTGATCAAAGAGGGTTGGGTGAGTCCCGGTGCCCTTTAATGAGACAACTATAGCGCCTCAGGGTCAATGCCTTACCACTAGATCTTGAAACAAATGACCTTACTTTGGCGCGGTGTTGGGTGATTTTTCGAGAGCCTCGGGGCGGACTTCTCCCGAGACTGGGATTAAATGGCCTTGACCATACATGCACTGAAGATAATAAATGTCGAAGTGCAATTGACCTTCACCCAGACTTTGGGGTTGATGGGGAGCTGCTAGCAACTGACTGTGGGCGAGCTTTCTGCAGCTCGCATCATCTTTTTGAAACTGCTGTTGATCTTTGTGTTGGCCTGGAAGCACCAGCGCACTCGGGCCACTTGGGACCGTTGAGCAAGCGGTGAAGGAGAGCGTGGTCAGAAGTAACAGCGTCGATGGCTTCACAAATGCTCCTGGTGGATAGTGCTGATGAGGTCTTTCATAGGAAACATAATAGGGGGTTATCGGCGGCCTACAAAGCCGCGGTTCTCAAATCCACCCCCATAAAAGCGGTGCTCTCCTAATTCATTGCGGTACATATACGCGCCTGAATGCATGCCTCCATAGTAACCACCATACCCCATGCCATAATAGGGATGATATCCATAGCCCATATAGCCGGGGCCATAGCCATAACCTTGTTCTGCACAGGACGTCAGTAAAAGGCACGATAATAAGATAAAGCGCTTCGTTTTCATCGTATTAGCTAATGGCCAGAACGATTTTTCCGACATGGTTCTGACTTTCAAGATGCTTGAATGCTTCAACCATATCCTCAAGGGGATACGTGCGATCTAAAACGGGGCGGAGATTATTCGCCTCAATGGCACGAATCATATCCTGCTGCTGGGAGCGATTTCCAACCAGGACCCCTTGGAGCCTCAGTTGCTTAAGAAGGGCAGGGATGAAGGACAGTTCGCCATGGATCCCCGTCAGAATTCCAATCAGAGCAATATGTCCGCCGACGCGGGCTGCGGTCATGGATTCCCGAAGTGTCAAAGGGCCCCCGACATCAAGGATATGGTCTGCACCGAGGCCGTTGGTTAGATCAAGGACGGCGGTACCCCAATTTGGCGTCCGCTGATAGTTGATGACATGGTCTGCCCCCATCGCCTTCAGTCGCTCAAGCTTTTCTTCACTCGATGATGTGGCGATAACCTTTACGCCTAAGAGCTTGGCGAACTGGAGGGCAAAGATGGAGACGCCGCCGGTTCCTTGAATGACCACCGTCGCGCCGGGTTTCAGATGATCATCGACCATCAATGATTTCCACGCGGTGAGGGCCGCTGTTGGAAGCGTTGCGGCTTCAAGGTGGGTCCAGTTTCGTGGGGCGTGGGTAAAGGAGGTGGCAGGACCTGTGACGAGAGATCGGGCATACCCATCAATACCATCACCTGGGACCTGGCTAAAGCCATCGACGGTCGGCTCTCCTTTGAGCCAGTCTGGAAAGAATGTACTAACGACCCGGTCGCCCACTTTGAATTCGGTCACATCACAGCCCCGATCGACCACTTCGCCAGCCCCATCGGCCATCGGAATTCGGGGCTCAGACGGCCCCCACAGTCCACTGACGACGGCGAAATCATGGTAGTTGAGGGAGTTGGCGTAGAGTTTGACGGTGATGTCATGAGGTCCCGGTGGCACGACGGGCCGGGTCCCTAAGGCCACCTGGTGATAACCGCCACCCGCGCCGACAATCATGGCTTGGTATTCCATCGATAGGGTTCTCCAGATCATAAGGGGTGATGCCATCGGGTGATCGCGAGATCACGCTTCACACGAGGAAGGAAATGACCTCTATTATGCGCTCTTGGCTATCTCCTAGCCCAACCCCCTTTTGTTTTTTGTCAATGGATTGAGAGAGCCGCCATGTCACCTAAACAAATTGTGATGGATTCTGATCTTTGCCTCTATCTTGAAGCCGTTTCCCTTCGAGAGCTCCCGCTGCAGAAGGCGCTTCGTGAGGAGACTCTCAAACTCCCAGAGGCGATCATGCAGATCACCCCGGTTCAAGGTCAGTTCATGGGTCTTTTGGTTAAGCTCATGGGGGCGAAGAAGATCCTTGAAATTGGCGTTTTCACTGGTTATAGCGCCCTCGCTATGCTGCTCGCGATGCCGGAAGATGGGACATTGATGGCCTGTGATATCAACGAAAGCTATACCGCCATTGCTATGCGTTATTTTGAATCTCTAGGGGTCCTCCATCAGGTCGATCTTCGTCTTGGTCCCGCCCTTGGAACCCTCGATGCTTTGATTTTGGAAGGTCTTAATGATCATTTTGATCTTTGCTTTATCGATGCGGATAAGACCCATTACCCCGATTACTATGAGCGGGCGTTAAGCTTGATTCGACCCGGTGGCGTGATTCTTATCGACAACCTCCTTTGGGGCGGCAAAGTCAGTGATCCTTCCACGGTGGATCATGAGACCGAGGTCCTTCGCGAAATGAATCGACGGCTTTTGAAGGACGATCGAATTGACTATAGCCTGCTGCCGATCGCAGATGGGCTGGGTATAGCTCGAAAACGCCCATGTTGACACCATCAGAATAGGGCTGAGGATTCCTGATGCCTCCCTTTACATCGATTTTTGCTTTTCAAAAAAACCACCGCAACATGCTCCATCGCCTGCTGGTGGTCGCATTGATCTATGGTGTTCTAGGGGGGGTTGTTCTGCCTTGGTGGGTCAAAGAGAGGCTCCAGCGAAGTGTCGATCTCTTGCCTGGTTATGCCATCGATGTCGCTCGATTGACGGTGAATCCCTTCTCGATGGCAGCAACGCTTGAAAACCTCACCTTGCGAAAGGCCAATGGCGCTCCCTTTCTCGAAGTGGCTCAAGGCGTTCTCGATGTTCACCTGATGAGGTCCCTTGAGATGGCGCGCCCCGTCATTGGATTGTCCTTACGTGACCCTGTTCTTTCCTTATCAAGAGATCAAGAGGGGTATGTGTTATGGCCTGATCTTTTCAAGAATCAGGGCGATCATTCGACCGGACCCAGCCCACATTGGTCCTCTGTGCGCCTTGAAGGGGGACGCATCGAAATCTCCTCAGCGACAGACTTGAGCCCCCCTGAAAGCATTGGCCCCATTCATCTCAAGATTCAAGATCTCGATGCCCGAGAGATCGGTCGTGGCTCCCTCCATCTCGATCTTCAATCGGTTGATCATGGTCAATTAGACCTTCAAGGATTTGTCGGTTTGAATCCCATAGGAGGGGATCTTAGGATCTCTTTGAAGGACGTTGATTTAGGATTTTATCAACGTTTTTTGAGTAAAAAGATCACCCAATGGGTTCAACAAGGGCGGGTAACAGGAGACCTCGCGCTTCAATTCGATCACCTTGAAAACCCTACTGTCGATTTAAAAACCGACAGCGTTCGATTGGATGGGGTCGAAGGGGAGATTAAAGGGGCCCCTTATCGGATGGACCATTTATTGATCGAGGGGATGGATCTTGATTCAAGGGGTCATTCTTTGAGACTTCAACATCTCCATGGGGAGGGTCTCAAGAAAGGTCCTTTTGAGATTGACGGTGTTGATCTTCAAGACGCCACCGCTCATCTTGAGACGGAGGCCTATCAATGTGAATCCCTAAAAGTCTCAAACGCGGTGACTCCTTTTGCTCGGCTTCATGGCCTTGAGGCCGGGCCTTTTGAATTTCAGCAACAAGAACAAGCCTTCAGCCTTGATCGACTGACTCTCTTAAATATTAAGAGCAAAGATGTAGAGGGAGAGAACCTCACGATCGATGGCGTCCATGGGGCTAAGGGGATGAACCCGATCCAGATCGATCGATTAACAGCTGCAGCCATCAAAGGGTCCGACATCACCCTCGATCAGCCGCGTCTTGAAGATCTTCATTATCAACCTCAAGGCGAAGTTGTTTCGATCAAAAGCTTCCATGCAGCTGATGGGTTGTTGTTCGGTCATCATCTAGAGCAACCGGTCATTGAAGCGCTTGAATGGCAGGGCTCAGGTCAAGCATTCAAAGCAGACCATATGTTCGTCCAAAGTGTCAAAGGCCAAAAGATCGAAGCCCTCGCTTCTGAATTTAAGGAGGTGGCCTATGACGTTCCAAAGGCCATAGCCATGCTTGGACATGGCGAAATAAACAGCCTACATAGTCCTTGGGGCCATTTATCTTCTGGCGTGATCGATCGTCTCCTCCTCCATGTCAAAGGACCTGAGGTGCGATTTGGGCAGTTGACACTGAAAGACGCTTT
>JBEIRQ010000238.1:0-3213 GCA_040375885.1 Methylococcus sp. | reverse complement strand
GGGCTGAGTGGCATGGCTATTCGCGCCAAGGTTTCAAGTGCATTAGGCAGTCTTTGGCCCGTAGACGATAACGCGACGGCCCAACTGATGCCACTCTTATATCAAGAGCTCCAATCGAATGGAGGTCATACCGCAAAGGCTCTAAGTGCGGCACAAATGGCGATGATCAAGGAACCCCGTTACCAGCATCCCTACTATTGGGCCGCCTTTACCTTGGTGGGCCAATGGTGGTGAGCCTTAGGAGAAGACTCGAAGCGCTTTTAGACCGACTCGGGACTTTCCCCCCGATACAACGATTGATGTCGAATCCACATGTCCGCCATGTGTCGATTCGTCTCTTGATCGCCTTGCCGCTGCTGACGCTCCTTAACTATCCTCAAATTGCCAATATCCCCTTTCTAAAGAATAAGGAGGATAGCGCTATGGACATAATGATGCAGGCGTTTCAGGCTGGATCGCCCCATCAAGAGGCTCAGCCATTGGCGTTTATCGATATGGATGAGGCCACGTATCAGGCCTGGGGTGAGCCTTTCATGGTGCCCCGCGAAAAGCTCCAGAAACTCATCCAATTCGCCGCCTCGGGTCACCCAAAACTAATCTTTGCTGATGTTGAATTGTCGAAACCGTCTTGCGACCCCATCGCCGATCAGCGATTCTCCACGTTCATTCGCAACTACACCAAGGAGACTGATCCGATCCTGATGTTCCCACAAGGGTTTCGGGAATCACTGGATCCAGAAGGTGCCGTGACTCCGCGAGCTTCCTTTCTTGATGAGGCGATGACCTCGGCCAATAACCGGGCTATTAAAACTTCAGCGCTTTTCAATATCGACGATAACGATGGGATTCTAAGGCGTTGGCGTTTATTTGAACGTCTAGGCCCTGAGCCAACCGATCTTTATCCCTCTGTCGAATTGTCCGTGTACGCGCTGACCCAGACCGCCTCTCAGCCGCCTCGTGCCGCATTCAAGGAACTCCAGGATAAGCTCGACTTGCTGGAGACGGAGGAGACCGTGGGGATAGGCCAACTGCTCATCCACACGCACGCAGATCAGCTCGAACAACGGATTATTTATAGTATCCCGCGAGAATTGCCCCCTTGGGCATCAACGCCTGAAATCCTGAGAGCTGATGGTGTTCCGGTCCCTTTTCTTGAGACCATCTCGGCGCGCTGTATCACGGAGCCTGATGCGGGTCCATCTTGCGTGCGTCACTACCCTCAAGGGCTCATGACGCCTGAGTTCGATAACTGGTTGGATCAACGGATTGTGGTGATTGGTGTCAGCTATAAGGCTGCAAGGGACAACTTTGAAACCCCGCTCGGCACCATGCCGGGGAGTATGGTGATCATTAATTCAATCAATACGCTGAATCAGTACGGCTTCATCACCCGCCCCAATCTTTCTATCTCGCTAGCGCTTGAGGTTTTCATCATTCTCTTAGGCTATGGGGCTCACCAATTGATGGCTAAAGACATTAATCCTCTCTGGTTTAGCCTGGGTATCGCCCTATTACTGCTTCCTCTTTGCTACCATTTCTTCAAGATGGGTGTCTGGTTGACGGTAGCGATTCCACTCATTTTGACGAGTTTTACCGATACCCGTGATAGCGTCAAAGAAACCTTAAGCCACTTTAAACGCCCCAAGGCGCTGAAAAAGCCTAAGCCAGATCAAAAAGAATAGGATATTGCATTCCAACTGGAGAGCCGAGATGAGCAAACAAAGCCTAAATAAGGCCTTAGCCTTCGTTCTTTTTCTAACGGCAGGGCCAACTTTCGCCGTGGCGTATCTAAAGATTGATAAAGCGGCGAGCAGCTATGCCCTAACGCGAGACGGGAAGACACTGAATGTCGTCGACGGAATGTACCTGAAGCCGGGTGATACCTTAATTCTAAAGGATCAGACAGCGAAGGCTGCGGTGGTGATGGCCAATGGTTCGGTGAAGCCCCTGGAGATGACGGGAGGCCAAAAAATAATGACCTCACCGGACCTAGGCGGTCATGATCTTGGGCAACGCACTGAAGCGACCTGGAATACAGCCGTTGATTGGTTGTTAGTCCGGGTTGGTGCTCGCGACAGTGAGCAACCCTCAGAAAAAATCGTTCAGGCCTCAGCGAGGGCGCTTGGTGATACTGAAACGCTCCTCATCCCCCTGGGTCAGGATGGCGGCCTGCGGATCACTGAAAAAAAACAACAGCCCCTGCATGTGGCTTGGTCCGGTGGCCACGCTCCTTTCACCCTTACATTGAAGGATGCTGTGGGTCAGCCGATTGCGGTTGAGAAAGGAATCGCAAGCCATCGCCACATCTTCGAGAACTTAAGCCTTAAACCGGGCAATTACCAATTAGAAATTCAAGGAGGTGAGGATCAGATCAGTATGCCCCTCGCCGTGGTGGGGGCATCAGGTTCTGCCACCACCCAGAAGAAATTGCCATCGACTGATAGTGAGCGCCAGAATCTACTGATAGAGGCGATGACTCTCGCCAAGAGAGGCAATGGGTGGGCGTTTGAGTCTTACCAGATCGCGGCTAATCTTGCGCCAAGTTTCCCTTTTGCAAAGATTTACCTCGAAGCGCTGGAGAGCGGTGATATTCCCTCTCCTTGATGGTTTTAAAGATCCACTTAAAGTAGCAGAGGATGCTTGGACTTGAGTAACCCGCCTAAAGACGCCCTATCCTCTTATGACTGCAAACTGGACCACGCAACATCTAGTGGCTCTGAGGTTCCATTCATTGAATAAGAAACGAGCAGAGATTTCGGTCTTGGCTCTTCTCTTGGTCAAGGGCTTTAGTGGTCAGGTGCTTGCCAATGGCGGCATTGTGACCGATGGGTCTGTAGGATCTCAAGGCTTCCCGAGTGGCGCTCCTGGTTATTTGGGTTCAGTCCATACCTTAAGCCCGAGTGGAGGGAGTTCTGATGTCAACGTCACCCAATCCATGGGAACGACGGTGGGCCATAACGTCTTTCATAGCTTCTCTCAATTCAATATCTCAAAAGGACAGACGGTCACTTTTCAAGAAGATAATAAAGGCTTTGTCGATAACGTCATTGCGCGGGTTTCGGGGAAAGAGACTTCTCAAATCAATGGCACCCTGAGGGTCACGCCGGATGGCGGCCGCGCCAATTTTTACCTCCTCAATCCCAATGGTGTCCTCTTCGGTAAGGATGCCTCCATTGATGTTCCCGGTGACTTTCATGTCACCACCGCCCACTT
>JBEIRQ010000283.1:0-2853 GCA_040375885.1 Methylococcus sp. | reverse complement strand
CATTAGATCCTTCCGCCCCACTCATGATGAGGGCCGTCAACTCAGCGAGGCAGTAGACCCCATCTCCAAGTCGCGCACCAACAGGATGACCATCCACCGACTCTTCTCCTAGAGCCTTTGCCCCTGAAACGAACCAGGGGGCCTTAAGGCCCCCTGGTTCCATTCTTGACCGGATCATCCTCCCGGCTTTTCTTCCAAAGGGCGTTTAGTTACACCAGTAGGAATAATCGATTTCAACCAGTAAAGGCTCTTCCGTGAAGTTAGGTAAAGCCGTGGGACGCTCGACAACCAGACGCAAGAGGTAACCCTTGCAACGCGTGAATACAGATGTGAAATCGTGAACCATAATGAAACCCTCTTATCGTTTCAAATTGAGCGAGAAAAGTGCGTCAAAGGGATAAATTCAGCGATTGAGCCGCGCTCGATCGATGACTATGGTGTGGGGCCTCGACCGGCGTTTTTCAAGCCCGAGGGACTCTCCTATAGCCGTGTGAATCTCAAATTTGATCCTCTAGATCCCCTGCCTTTGATCCCGAAAATCCCATAACAGGATTAGCCGCCTTGGTGGCAGCCCATTGACTCAAAGAACAACAAGTGATCGATAGTAGTTTTTTTTTGTTGCTGTTTTATGACGTCTGAAGGCTCAACCACCGATCGGGGATGTGCCTGATGAAACTGGATTTCTCCCAGCCGCTGGGCCCTTGACATGAGACGTAATAAGAAAGCCTTGGGGCGATTAACTGAACACGTGGAGTTTTTCAGCCAGCGTCAAAAAGATTTCGATCATAATCAGAATGATGATGTACCACTCCAGACGGTGACCCTGCCGATTATTAAGGATATCAAGGTAAGACTCTTCAATACGCCAGAGTAACTCAAGCTTTCGAGATAAAATGAGATCACGGTCATGGAGCTCATACTCCGCAGCTAACCGCTGATAAAACTTGTCCAATTGGGGATTATCCCAAGTCAATTCAGGCTTTTCCGCCACCTCGACCTTGCCGACCGTTCGAGTCAAAATGGCTAATGCATTGCCCACCTCATGAATCACCGCACGCCCTTTCCCAGGGCTGAGACCATCTCGTAATTGCTCGACGAGATTCTCAAAGCGCTCAAACGTAGTGGCCACCGCTTTTTCGTAGTGCGCTAAAACGACACTCTTAGCCAGAATCTGGGCGATGATTTGAAGCCGCTCGGGGGATTTATCGATGACGACGATATGCCCCTCATGGTTGACGGTGTCTTTGAGGTCCGCATCGACCAGAAGCTCCGCCTCCTCACTCTCAGGATGACTGAAGGCGCCGGAAACGTAACCCTCAAGGGTCTTCAGCATCTGCTCTTCCTGTCGGATCTTGTGCCCGAACAACACGACCACCCCAAAACGGAAGGCCACCACCCACTCATCAGGTCCTGTTTTCAGCGTCACGGGGGAATGAGCTAAAAGGCGGGCCCGATCCAGCTCCCGGATATCAAGCCGAGAGCCAAGAAACCATGCTCGAATACTGATTTTCTGTGACATGACCTCAAAAAGCTTCAAAGGCAGGCGCGTTAACGGGCGGGTCGACCTGTCTTGAGCTTTTCGAGCTTGCCGAGGATACCGACCAGCTTTTTATCGCTGGAATTTTTGAGTGCAAGGAGCCCTGCCCTCACCAATTCGCTTTTTTTGACCTCAAGGCCGGCCTGAAGACAGCGGGATTTCAAAACCTCGATGGCCGCATATTCGTTCTGAGGGAATTTGAAGCTGTCCCTGACCAGTTTCGGTTTTTTTGTTTTTTTGGTCTTATCGGTGCCCGCCTCGTCGAGCGGAGCCACAGAATCCATTGGGGCAACCTTCCCCATCTCCACCTTTTTACGACGATTGGATGAAACCTCTGGCGCCTTTACCGTTTTCTTGTCACTCCCAGCCTCGATGGATTCAAGGTTAGCTTCTTTGGTCATTGCTTCGTCTCCTTCGCAACGGATAACACATAAAAAAGTATATACCGTTTTTGCTTTGCCCACCAAGATGGTGGACGCGCGTCCTTTTCCATAACTATAGAGCCATCTCACCCGCATTCAATCCGCGTAAAATGAAATCTACCCTCAAGGGGACTTCATCGCCCCTTCACACCAAAGCGGAGATTTCACTATGAAACGATCATCTGAAAACGGCTCGACCCTACTCTGGATGATGTCGATACCCGCCGTGATATTTGGCAGTCTGCTGCTGCTACTGGGCTGGATGGGTCTGGTTCCTGGCCTCTCGGATCTCATGGGCACGCGAAATCCAGTCGACCTAGGCGTTGCCTTCGCGCCTGAGGACCTAGAAACCCTAAAGGTCCATTATGCGAGCGGGCTCAATGTCCCAGAACCCCCTCAAAAGAACCCATCGGAACCCAACGCTACGCCTACAGCCCCTGAGAGCGAACCCACCCGATTACCTCAAAAGAAGGGGGAATCAACGCTTAAAATCAGCGAGCAAGAACTCTCGGCTCTGGCCAACCAATCAGCCCTTAAACTGCTTCCCTTAAAGAAAGTACAGATTCGATTGTCACCAGAAACGCTAGAAGTCTCTGGAGCACTTGATCAAAGCAGCCTTGATGGCTTTTTGAAGGGCATCGGTGTCCGCGACGCCGACGCCCAGCGCGCCAAAGCGGCGATTGATGCGCTCGGCAATAATCTGCCCGTTTACCTTCGTCTTGAAGGTGGGGTCGATCAGGGACAATTAAATCTTCACGTGGATGAGATCCGGGTAGGGAATCTACCGCTGCCTGAGGCACTGACCGAACAAATCACCAAAGGCAGCATCAGAGCCAATACCGGTAACAAGGCCGGCTATTCGATTCAGCAGTTAAGCATTGGTCAGGGAACCAT
>JBEIRQ010000314.1:0-2493 GCA_040375885.1 Methylococcus sp. | reverse complement strand
CCTAGGCCAGGACCAGGGCGATCAAAAGGGATTATTAGAACGGATCATAAAAGCCATCGCTTCCGAAGCAGATGCCCTTAGTGTCGATCAAGTTCCAAAACCTGGGACTCAAAAGACCATGCATTGGGTTCGGATCGGGGGCCATATTCAAACGCTTGCGATCAGCGTCCCAAAACAAGGCCACCTCATCGTTGATGATGCGGCGCTCAAAGGCCCGAAACCAGCTCTTCTTGGAGCCATTGAGGAAA
The DNA here is from genome assembly GCA_040375885.1 of Methylococcus sp. Classification (GTDB taxonomy): domain Bacteria; phylum Pseudomonadota; class Gammaproteobacteria; order Methylococcales; family Methylococcaceae; genus UBA6136. Next base: position 2,245 of record JBEIRQ010000314.1, on the reverse strand, counting down.
GTGTCAAGACGCTCTCTGGGATCCAATCCGTTTTACTGGATCCTCATGGGCTCCTTCACATTCACTACAATAGCCGGCGGATCACCCCTGAAAAGCTGATTCCTCTGATTGAGCGGGCCTATACCCGTCAGTCCGCCATCGAGGGGCTCAAAGACCCAAAGGCGGTCCCCATGAAGGTCTCAGGAGCAACGGTGGGACTGGGTACGGTCGGTGAATTACTGCTTCCGGCGGTCACCCCGCTGGCCGCCGGCGTTCTGGTGGCGACCAATTTCGGCATCATCAAAAATGCTGCAAACCAATTAACCCAAGGGAAGGTTGGGGTTCCCCTTTTCCATACGGCGCTGTTGACCTGCTCGATCGTCACCGGACAGGTCCTTGCCTTCGCGCTGACCGATTTCTCTCTCCGCTACTGGCAACGGCGCTGGCGCCAGCGGCTCGCCGATGAAACGCAGGCAACGATCAACCAGGCGCTCCCCCTCATCAAGGAGTCACGACGAATCGATACCGAGGCTCTTGAGCACCGAGTGGAGCCCCATTTACTGAAAACGGGGGAGACCCTCCGCCTTTGTGCGGGAGAAATCGCTCCTGTCGACGGCCTGATCCTGAAGGGATCTGCTTTGGTTGACGAAACCCTCATCAAAGGAACTCCCGATCCCATCTTTAAAACCATCGGGGCAACCCTCTATCAAGGCTCTCGCGTCATGGGTGGAGAAGTAGACCTTGAGATCAAGGCCGTCGGTCTCAATACCCGGGCAGCCGAAATTGCACAGCGCCTGACCCAGGCTGCCATCGTCATTCCGAAGGACAAAGCCCTGAATGCAAAAGTGGAGTCGATGGGAGATAAAACAGCGCTACCGACTCTCGCTACGGCTGGCGTGGGCTGGGCCGCCGGTGACCTCATCACTGTCGGCGCCATCTTGCATCAGGATTGGGTCAGTGGTCCTTTCCTCGCTGTCCCTTTAATGACCCTCCATCATATGCGCAGTGCGCTCAAGCTGGGCGCTGTTGTTCAGCGACCCGGCGCATTGATGAATTTATCAGAATGCCGATTTATCGTCATTGATGGCGATGATCCTAAACTTGCTGAAGCGGGGCTTGAGGTCCACCACATCGAGTCCCGGATGACCGATACCGATAATCTGCTCCGCCACGTGGCAGGCGCTGGACTCTATCTGGGTGATGCCCGCACCAGAGCCCTTGCAAAGTTGGCTAAAGAAAAAGACATGATTGTGCGTCAGCCAGAGCTGATTCGCCTCGATGATCAAGGAATCCTGACGCGTCAGGGTGACCATCAATTCCTTTTAAGAAATAGCCCAGAGGGCGACAAGGGCATCCTTGAGGTCTTGATCGATGACCAAGCGGTGGCGACCGTCCACTTTGCTCCCTCAAAAGAACTGGCCCAAAAGGAGACGATGGCTCACCTCATGAACGAGGGCTATGAGGTCTTCCTGATGTCCTCAAAACCTGAAAAAGACACTCAGGCTCTCGCTCAGCGCCTCGGCATCAAGATGGCTGGAGGGGACCTTGATCAGGAAGGCAAACGCCGCTTCTTTGAGGGGCTTCAAAAACGAGGGGTTAAGGCCCTGTTTGTAGGACTCGTGAGCCAGAATCCTCTCCTGCTGGGTGCAGCCCACGCGACCATTGCAGTCGAAGACTTATCGGATGCAACCCAAGGCGCTGATGTGGTCCTGATGGGGGGGTGCTATGAAACGCTTGATGAACTCCTGAGCGTCACCCTCTCCTATGCACCCGATATTAAGAAAAGCGCCGGGATGGCGAGGATTCCCAATCTTCTTTGTGTCGCAGGCGCCTTCGGCGGTGTCCTCAACGGCATCACCTCAGGGATCATTGCTAATATGGGGGTTCTCAATGTGGATCGCCAGATCGAGAAGAAACTCAAGGAGTCAGGGCGCGGTAAGCGGCGTCTTTTACCCCGTATGACCGGTTAAGGAACCCTTTATTTCATCGAACACATTCATGACCAAATCACCGGTTAAAAAACCCATCCGACGCCTCGAGCGTCATGCAGATACTGGATCAACCGCCGCCTTACCTGAAACCTCGGCGCGGCAAGATCAGACCCCAGAGGAGGACATGCTGGCGATTGAAAAGAGTCTGGTTGCCCTCAACATCGATGCGGTGACCATCGAGCGTATTGAAAACCTCCCGCACGACATTGGATGGCTTTTATTCACCGCCGGCGTTCTCGGCATTATTCTGCCTGGGATCATTGGAACCCCCTTTT
>JBEIRQ010000036.1:0-10372 GCA_040375885.1 Methylococcus sp. | reverse complement strand
TGATCCAATAATTGTGCTCGGCTGTAAACCCTTTCAGGGTGTGATAGGAGAAATTCGAGTAAACGGAATTCTGTTGGGCTGATGGTGACCGGGACGCCCGTAATCGTAATGCGATGCTGGTCCGGGAGGAGGGTGATTCCTCCTAGTTCTATCTTGTCGTTACTCTGGTTCTTTCCGCAGCGACGAAGAACGGCCTTGATGCGCGCAATGAGCTCTCGGTTTGAGAAGGGTTTGGTGATGTGATCGTCGATGCCGATATCAAGACTCCGCACCTTATCATCGACTTCACCCCGCGCCGTGAGCATCATGATGGGAATCGAGGCGTAGCTGGTTTCCTTTTTGAGGCGTTTAGCCCACTCAATGCCGCTTTGTCCTGGCAGCATCCAGTCAAGGAGGATCAGGTCAGGCACTTCCCGTTGAAGGCTGGCCATGGCTTTTTGGGTGTCGGAAGCGGTTTGTACCGAGAAATCATCCTGTTCAAGCATGTCTTTCAGCATATCGCGGATGCCGATGTCATCTTCGACGGCCAGAATTTTAAGCATGTTGGTCTTCAGCCTGCGTGATCAGTTGTTGACCCACGATAACGCTCAAATATGACAGAATCATGAAATATGGCGAAGGCCGTCGGTGGCTTCTGATTCATGCGCCGAAGATTCAGGATTGGATCGGAGGGTCCCCTCCCGTATGATTCGATTCAGCATGGGGACTTTTACTTAAGAATTCATCGTTTACTTTGTATGACGCACTTTAACCGCTTCTTACCTCTTTTATTGACGGTGCTTTTGCTCTCAGGCTGTACCAGTCTTGAAGGGATTATTTATCAGGAAAAGGCTTTGGAGCATTCAGAATGCCAGGCTTTTTCAAAGCGGAAGTACGAGGAACTCAGTCAGTACCTTCAGGCGGTCTGCTTGACTCATGGCCAACTAGAAAGGATCAGAGCCATCGATGATACCCATGGCCTGCCATCGCTTCAGGAAAAGATCTATCAGATTTGCTTGAAGGAAGAGGACACGACGCTTGAGGTCCTCCTCTTCAAGGACTATGGGGTCACTATCGATGGGGATCTTCCTGGAGTAGACCCCGATAGCCCCGCGTGCCAACAGCAAAAGGGCAAGTGATCGCCTTAGAGCCGCACCTCAAGGCTTGGACGCCGATGTATCGGCGCCCAAGAAGCATCAGACTTAGGGATTGAGAGGGCTTTGGGTGGTGGGGAGCCAGTAACGGCTTAAAGGCCGCTTTTCAGTTTGAAGGCGGGCGGCCAGCTCACAAAATTCAGGGTGTCGATCGGTCCCTTCAGCGACGAGGAGGCCCACATACATCCCGAAATAGGTCATCAGCTTGTTTTCAAGATCCCGCTGAAGATCGGGGTTACTTTGCTTCGGGAGCGATGTGGTTAAGGTTTCGAAGGACTTTTTGAAGGCATTTTGATCAAGGTTCACGTTTGAACAGAAATCTGAAATGACGGCGGCCTCAGCGAGTTGTCGAAGCGTCTGTTGCTGGGTTTCGCCGATGAGCTTGATCACCTTTTCATCCACCCGATGGAGGGAAGGTTCAAAGCGTAATTCAACATTGACGGGGATTTCTTCGGTCTTGGTTTCTTTCGATAAAGGGGCTTCTGACACCAGGAGTGACGTCAGAGACAGAAAAAGAATTCGTTTCCACATGAAAGTCAGGTCTCCTTAAATAGCGACGGTAATGACAGGGGGAGGTTTAGCGGGCCCTATTGCCGCCGCGTTTGATGCTTGGAGTCGGTCGCGCCTGATGGTTGCCCTGACCGATGCTCCCTCCCTGGCCGCGCCCCGGCCGGTTTCTTGAAGGGTTATTGACCGTCACGTTGTTGGTGCGGTTGATGGTGTTACCGCTGACCCGATTGTATCGCGCACTGCCACCATAGCCGCCGTAGTAGCCTGATCCGCCGTAATTATTGTTGTTGTTACTGAGTGCAACGCCAAGGGCTGCGGCACCCATGGCGGCACCCGCAAGCCCTGCTGATTTTCCGTAATCGATGTCCTCTTGACCCGTGGCAGGGTTATAGGTCGTGCAACCGCTGGTCAACAGTTGGATCGCGAGGATGCCAATAAGGCCGAGGATGCCTTGGACTATTCTGTCATGCATGAGATAAGAAAACCTCTTTGGGTTAGGTGTGGTTGGATGAATTTACAGGGGTCAGGCCGTGTTTATTTCCTCCCATCGGCGCTGGATAAATATCCCTATAGATTAGAACATGTCCGAATAAAGATTGAAAAGATCTGTTCAAGCTTCGCTTTTTTGTTCGCCCTTGGGTGCGAGACAACGTCGATAAGAAACTAACTCGGCAACGATGGAGAGTGCAATCTCTCGATGAGTCTTTGAGCCAATCATGATCCCTGCGGGAGCCTTGATCCGGGACAATTGCTGATCTGAAAGACCTTCTTCCCTTAAGCGATTAAGGATCAGTCCCGAACGGTGTTGGCTTGCAATCAAACCAATGTAAGCAGCTTCTGAGCGTATGGCTTGATGGAGCGCTAAAATATCCCCTTTGTGATGCGTTGCAATCACGACCAGATCCGAAGGTTGAGGGAGAAGCTTTTCATAGCGCTCATCGCCATAGATCACTCGAATGGAAGAAGCTTTTTGGGTGGATGGGGCGCCATGCTGATGGAGAATGACATCAAACCCCATCTCCGAAGCGAGATGGCACAAGTAGTCGACCAAGGCTCCCTGTCCGAGTAACCAGAGCACGGGGTTCGGGTGGCAAGGTTCAATAAAAACGCGCATATGACCTCCGCAAGGCATTCCCGCACCGAAGATTTCATCCGTCAGATCAATATCAATGATGTTGGGTCGACGATCTTCAAGACTCTCAAGTGCCGCATGAACCACCATGTTGTGGGCGCAGCCGCCACCTACCCAGCCCATGATGAGATTTCCCTCGGCATCGAACACGGCGCGGGATGCCAGCGGCGCAGAGGACGAACCAATGACCTCAATCACTGTGGCAACGCAATAAGTGACCCGCTGTTCGGTCAGAGATCCAATCAATGAAAGAAATTCACGATTCATAGGACAATCAGCGGGGCATATGATTAAGGCAACCAACCAAGTCTTGGGGTGTGTCGATGTCCAGTAAAATTCCGGCATCATCAAAGGGCATTTCGATGCCGTCAGCCGCATGGTCTTCCACAATAGCGCGTGCGCCTCGATCCCCTTTTAGTGCCCTCAGCCGTTCATAATGAAGGGACCCAAACCCGACCGGATGGCCTCGATGCCCCTGATAGATCGGAATGACCATGGACTCTCCAGCGCGTAAGGCCTCAGCAAGAGCCTGAATGGTCGATACCTTGATAGACGGCATATCACCGAGAGCAACCAGCCAACCCAACGATGTGGCCGATGAGGTTACCCCGAAGGCTAAGGTCGCCCCCATCCCAAGATGAGCGTTCTCAAAATGGATAACCTCAGCGCCTTCCTTTGCTAGTACATCACTCAGATCGGGATCATCCCAACGCACAATGGCCACCACTCGGTCAGTCCCCGCTTGAAGGTTTCGGCAAGCCATGCCCGCCACACAATCCCCTGAGGGCAGGGGTTCAAGCAGTTTTTGAGCGCCGTATCGCCGGCCAAAGCCCGCAGCGAGGAGGAGTCCGACGACGTTGCCCATGGGGATGTCTATGCGCTTTCAATCACGATCAACACCCTCGATTTCAGAAAAGGGCAACGATTTGGAAAATCATAGAGGTCATGGATGGGCATGATGCTGTGCAGCCTGAGATGGTCTTGCCGGGAGCGAGATGATCCCCTGGGTTTGGGACATAGGAGAAGGTGGGTTGAAAATAGATATCACCAATGAGATGAGCCTGATAATAGAACTGCGTGAGGATCTCCGTGCTGGTGCTCTGGTCGCTGGGCGGTTCATTGAGCCATGAAACCCCGAAACCTAAACCTGCTGAATCGCGCGGCCTAAAAGGCACGATGCCAATGCCCGTCAAGCCGCCACCAACAAACTGATTGGCGATCATCGTTCTCGAGTTATTAATACCATATTGGAAGTAACCAAGGAGTACTCCTGTCCCGCCCTCGTGGGTGAAATTCATCAAACGATTGGAGGCTGTGGTGTAGATCCCTTGGGCGCCATTTTGATTCAAACGTGCGCCTGTTGTGGCATTGGGTAAAACAGATCCCATGTCGCCTCCTTGTCCCCAGCCTCCGAGCGCAAATCTTCCGGGTAAATCACCGCTCCAAGAAATGCCGGCTTCGCCAATCGTGAAGTAAGTGTCGAAAATGGGTCCAGCGTGAATGCCTGTTTGTCGGTTTAAGCCAAGACTTCCATCATAAAGACCGTAGGTCAGATAGGTATTATCGCTCGGGGTTGCCGAGAGAGTGAGGCCCCAGGCCGAATTGTAGTAGCCTGGCATGACACCAAGAATTGAGGGGTTGACGAAAATAGGCGTGAAAAGGAGGCCTGAAACGGCTGCGACATAGGGCTTCTCGTCTGGAATGGGGAGCCTGCGGCTGACATTGTTGAAGTCAAATGTCGGCACGCTCTTACCGGCTCGAATGCTGAGCTTGTTATCGAACAGCGTCTGTCGCCACCACAGTTCATAAAGCTCACTGCGATTCAAAGGCGCTTGTTCGGTAATGCCGTTATAGCCTGTCATGACCCCCGCTCGCGTATTGCTTGGCTGACCGTCGAACTGGAGGAAGGTCGCTGCGAATGAGCCGCCTTCAATGTTGGCGACTTTGTCCATATCGATGAGGACGTCAACAATCCCAAGGCTATTAAATGATGCGCTTCCTGGGAGTCTACCCGACATTTGGATGTCAGCATTGCCAAGCCAGATGCCTCCGAGACGGACGCCAGAAGATTCTGTAAGTCCCAGCTCTCGGCCTAGCCAGCCGGTGCCAAAGAGCACATTATCAGCGCCGGGGTTACCTGGAACGCTGATTTGATCTCGCTCGAGCAGAAATGGGTGCTGCGTTTCATCATTTTTCTTTCCCTTTTCTTTTACCTTTGCCTGCTCCTTGCCTTGAGTTGTCGTGGTCTTAGACGTTATGGCGGCATTCGCATTAGGACTTGATTCCTTGTCTGTCGTCGTCTTAAGGGAAGGGTTGTCTTGGGGTGGGCTCGATGCTGCCATGGCGGACCCCGCTAAGAGTCCGATAAGGAGGCCGCCGGGAAGGGCGCTCTTCAGGCATTTTAATAAATTAGCCATTGACGATGTTAGCCGCAGCTTTATTGCATGACTCCATGACCCTTGGCAGGTCGATGGTCATCAATTGGCCTTGTTTAACGATGAAGCGGCCTTGGACTACCGTATAACTGGCACTGGGCGAGGCGGCAAAGACCAGTGCAGCAACAGGGTCGATACTGGCGCCGCCGGAGAATCCGATCGTATTGAGGTCGACGGCAAAAAAATCGGCGTATTTTCCAACCTCAAGTGAACCAATATCCCCCCTTCTAAGGGTGGCGGCTCCCCCTCGGGTTGCCATCTCCAAAGTATCACGTGCACTCATCCATTGCCGTTGATCGGCTGGCGGCCCTTCAGGATTTTGGGAAAGGAGCGTTCGCGCCAATAGCATCGCCTGACGCGCCTCAGCGAGAAGATGGGAGCCATCATTGCTGGAGGCCCCATCCACCCCAAGGCCAACACGGACACCCCTATCCCGAAATTTCTTAATGGGGGCAATACCAGAGGCAAGACGCATGTTAGAGCAAGGGCAATGAGCCACCCCACAGTCGGTTTTCGCGAAAAGCGCGATTTCTTGATCACTGATATGGACCGAATGGGCAAACCAGACATCGTTTCCAACCCAGCCCAGCTTCTCCATCAGAGCAAGGGGGCGGAGCTGGTATTTATCGAGGGTGTAGCGCTCCTCATCCAGCGACTCCGCCAGATGAGTGTGAAGCCCCACCCCATAATGTCTTGCCATCTGAGCGGATTCGATCATCAAATCCTGAGTCACTGAAAAGGGTGAGCAAGGGGCCAGTGCGATCTGGATCATCGCCCCAGGTTTTGGATCGTGATAGCGTTCAATGACCCGTTGCGAATCTTTCAAAATGGCGGGCTCTTCCTCAACGCATCGATCAGGCGGGAGCCCCCCTTTTGAAGCGCCGAGGGACATACTGCCTCGGGAGGCATGAAACCGAAGACCGACCTTGGTTGCAGCCTCGATAGAATCATCGAGGCTGCAACCGTTTGGGAAAATGTACTGGTGATCAAAGGCAGTCGTACAGCCGGATAAGGCCAGTTCTGCAAGGCCACACTGTATGGCCGATGACAACGCTTCGGGTCTGATTCTCGCCCACATGGGATAAAGGACCTTGAGCCAATTCATCACGTTGCCGTCTTGAGCCGCTGGGACGACGCGAGTGAGATGTTGATAGAGGTGATGGTGGGTATTAATCAGGCCCGGCAAGAGAATATGATGCTTAAGATCGAGAACCTCGTCGGCAGATCCCGGTAGGCTGCTGGTGGGACCTACCTGCTTAATGATCCCATTTTCAATAAAAAGGCCACCGTCTTTAATTTCCCGCCGTTCATCATCCATGGTGACCATGATGGTGGCATGCTTGACCAATAAGGTTCTCCCGGGAGGAGTGGCCGCGGCACTGGGCGTCTTGGACCCTGATAGTCCCTTACTTTTAGCGGCTTCCGCTACACCGTTCATCATCAGTCCAGCGGCTGCCCCAGTCGTTGTGGCCAGGAACTCACGTCTCGACAGAGCCAACGAACCATCGGGTGGTGGTGTGTTATCTCCTGGTGGGGTGTGTTCCCGCATCGTGATCAGCTGGAGGTTTTATTGAATCAATAATGAGGGCTAGGGCTCTTTTGAAAGTCTCTTGGCCCTTATGGATGAGAATTAGATGAAGTGGTCTTCAAATGGGGAATCGTCTTTTGGGAGGCTCCCATGAAATCAGGTTTTGCAATCGGGGATACGAGGCACCCCGGCGCATCGTGGTTGGCGCAGCATCGGCTGAGATCATCAACACTCTGCTTGTAGATGCTCGACCACTCCTCCGCACCCTCATGACTTCCGGGGGGCATCCAAGTGAGAGACTGGGTCATCTTAGGGGGCTGATCACCAAAGGTCGGGACTTTCTGAGCGCCACAGGTGTTGAGTGAACCGATGCGATGACAGCCGGTACAAGTGTTGCCTCGGGTGTTGATGCTCATGGGTTTTGGCCAGGCCTTAAACGCCCCTCCCACATCAACGGAGTGATACCCATAGGGATCTTGCGGCAGCTGTTTGGTTTGCGCGATCCAAGGCGTATACATCCAAGGATCGCTGTCGTGACAGTAGATACAGCCGTGGTTAGCGACTTCTTTGGGGGTCGCCCATAGATCGCGGGCACTCATCATTCCCGCGGGTGGCGTTTCCTCGGTGGGCGGTGGGACCCTTCGACCATCATCGCCGGTTGGGTTGCCGCCAAAATTTTTAGAGATCATGAAGCAGGTGCTGCCGGAGGTGACGTTGTGCATGATGATTTCGATGGAATCAAAATGCGGGTCATCTTTAGGCCGAATATACATGCGGCGACAAAGTCCCAACATCTGAATATTGTCGTCACGAAGGGTCTGAACTCTTGTATAGGGCGTGCAAGCCCCATCTGCTGTTTTGGGATAAGGAAGATAAGCGGGTCGATCACAGGTCATGTTGGGCGTGTATTCAGCGGGCTCCTTGCCGTCCACGGTGACCTTGACGATTTCGCCATTGAGGCAGTTAAAGACCGGGACTTCTGCGATCAATTTGGCACAGTCCTGACCATACTGGATGACATCGTCCTCTTGATCCTCAGCGTGAGCAAAAAGCGGCAATAAGATCAATAAGGCGGTGGCCAAAAGATGGCTGCCAGGGAGCTTCAGCATGGATATTCCCTCCAAGATTAGGTCACAAGCCCTGGCGTTGCCAGAATCACGTCACGGATGGCCTCATAGTAGCGAACGTAACCCGTACAGCGACAGACATGCTGGCCGACCGCATCCAGAATGGCTTCATCGACCTTGTCCTTGGGGATGGGGCTCCGCTTCAATTTATCGAGCAGGCAAAAGGAGGCCATCAGGAAACCTGGGGCTGAATATCCACACTGGAACGAGAAATGCTCCAAAAAAGCCTTTTGAAGTGGATGGAGTTCGCCTCCCTGCGCGAGTCCCTCAACCGTCGTGACAATTTTTCCCTGAACGGCTGAAACCGGAGTGGTGCATGTCCTGACAGGTTCTAAATGCCCTCCAGGGACACGCTGGACCGCGACGGTACAAGCCCTACAAACCGCAATGCCGCAGCCAAACTTGGTCCCGGTCATCCCAAGGTCTTCTCTTAGAAGATCATTGAGTTTGAGATCGGGATCGACTTTTTCCCGAACCAGTCGTTGATTGTTAAGCGTTAATTCAAGCGTCATGGTTTCCATGCCTAGCTCCTCGTTTTTTCGAGCGCATTCCGCACCTTTTCTGCGGTGATGGGAAGGTCCCGGAAGCGCACGTCGATCGCGTGAGTGACGGCGTTGGCGATAGCGGGTGCGACTGGATTGAGGACAACCTCAGCGATTCCTCTGGCAGGTGCTGTTTCCGATTCAGGCGGAAGGATCACCTTTTCGATTTTACCGAGGGCCGAATCACCCGCGAGTGCGACATGGTAACGATCAAGATTCCAGCGTCCTGTAGTCGGTCCATCCTCAAAGGCCGGAAGGTTTTCTAAAAGGGCATGGCCGACCCCCATCGCGAAGGCGCCATCCATCTGTCCCTCCACCATTTCTTGCTGAAGCACTTTGCCGGGGGCCAAGTAATGGACCCCGTCCACCACCTTGATCTCCCCGGTTTTTCGGTTGACGGTGACCGCTACAAGACAGGCCGAAGCCCCGAAGGTTTGGCCATTGCCTTCCCACATGCTTTCAACCGTCATTAACTGAGGGTTCTTTCGCTCGACTATTTCATACTGTGTCGCTTGGCCCCGCCGAATCGCCAAGCCATCAACAGGTCTTCGTTGGGTCACGCCATCAATGCTGTAGTCTCCCTCGACCCACTTCGCGCTAAAAAAGGCATGATTCATGACGGCGGTTATGCGTCGATCCGCATGGGCCTTCGCGGCAATGTCCTTGAGGCTTAGGGGCCGAAGTCCGGGCGCTGTGAGGTAACCATCACGCCAGTGGACAGAGGCGATCTTTAAGGTGTCACCCTTCTTTCCCCATAAGGACTGTGCCGCTGGAAAAAGCCCGGTCTCAAAGAGGACATGGCTCGACTGTTCAACGCTATGTACCCACCTGGAAGAGGTGGTTGCCGCCTTAGATGACATGAAAAGAAGTGGCGTCCAGCGGGGATTTTGAGGCTGTGGCTCAAAGGACTCAACCATATCCAGCTGCTTAAATAGGTCGATCTCGCCCAGTTTTATCGAGGTGGCATTGGCACCCAGGATGGCTGCTGTTGAAAGTGCCAATGTCGTTGCTGAACCATTGCCCATATCAACAGCGTGGGTCGTCACGGTGATTTGGCCCAAAGGGTCGATGGCGACATCATTAAAGATCGCATCGGCCCCGGTTCCATAGTTCTTCATGGTGATTGCAAAGCCCACGCCAAAGGCGATGTCACCTTTTGACTGGGTTTTTTTGAGCTGTTCGCGGTGACTCCAAAGACGATGGGCGCGTGCTTTTTTACACATATCCTCAAGGCCCGGAGGCGCCTTTGGTGCACCGGTCGAGATCGCCCAGCCGGGGTGGAGAACGTTCCGCTGGCGAAGATCAATGGCATCCATCTTGAGTGAGCGAGCCGCTTCATCGACGGAGGATTCTATGGCAAAGGCGAGCATGGAGGCCCCGTATCCCCGCATGGATCCTGCCCCTAGGGAGCGGGTATGGACCGCTTGAGAGAGAATGTCGGCAAGAGGAAAGTCATAAGGGCCGGTGGCATTGAGACCTGCGACCTGAGCGACGTATTTGCTGAGGTTGGGGCGGCCGCCGCCATTGAGGACGGCATGTGTTCTCAGCGCCTGAAACTGGCCTTTGTCATCGGCTGCAAGGGTAATATCCATTGTGGCCGGGTGGCGTTTAATCCCGCTCTGAAACTGTTCAAAGCGATCATAGATAATCCTGACTGGGCCATCTGCATAGGCAGCGGCAAGGCTTAAGTAGACGCAGAAGATGGAGGTGTCTCTTCCACCAAAGCCCCCGCCGATATAGCAGGAGGTTAAATCAACTGTTCCAACCTTAACACGACCCTCTAGGTCTTTGAAGAGTTCGACTGCCGTATTGGCATCATCTTGAGGCGACTGCGTCCCGATCAGAAGGTGAAGGGTTTGCTGCTTTGGATCCAGCCAGCCCAGTCCCGATTCAGGTTCCATGAACATGGGGTCAATCAACTGGGTCGTATAGGTTCCTTCCGTCAGTCGCCAGCCGCCCGATGTG
>JBEIRQ010000232.1:0-3230 GCA_040375885.1 Methylococcus sp. | reverse complement strand
TGAGCCACTGGAAGACCTCTGGCCGAGCCCATGCCCCAAGGTCGATCCTCGCACCAAGACCCTTAGGAAAGACTCTTGGAAGGTTTTCCGTGATCCCGCCGCCAGTGATGTGGGCAAAGGCCTTCACATCGACCCTCTTCATCAGCGCCAACAGCGACTTCACGTATATGCGCGTTGGTTCCATCAATTGATTCATCAAAGCGGTGGGGGCTGGTTCTCCTTCGGGGCCATGACCACTGACCTCAAGAATCTTTCGAATCAGGGAATAACCGTTCGAGTGCGGGCCTGATGAAGCAAGACCGATCAGCCGATCGCCCGCTTGAACTTTGGTGCCATCCAGTAAGGCCGACTTTTCAACGACGCCGACGCAGAAACCCGCGAGGTCATAGTCTCCGGCGGCATACATGCCAGGCATTTCCGCCGTCTCCCCGCCCACCAGGGCACAACCGGCGAGTTCACAGCCCCGACCGATGCCGCCGATGACACTCGCGGCAACATCGACGTCAAGCTTGCCGGTCGCGTAATAGTCTAAAAAGAACAAGGGGGCTGCCCCTTGCACAATGATGTCATTAACGCACATAGCGACCAGATCGATCCCGACACCCTCATGACGCCCGGTCTCGATGGCTAATTTCAGCTTAGTGCCTACCCCATCCGTTCCTGCGACCAAGACCGGGTGCTGATAAGCGCCCTGCGGCAATTCGAAAAGGGAGCCAAAACCGCCAAGCCCACCCATGACACCAGGGATTCGGGTCCTTAAAGCGATGGGCTTGATCCGCTCCACCAACGCATTGCCGGCATCGATGTCGACCCCTGCCGCCCGGTAATCAAGGGATTTTTCCATCTGATTCACAGTCAAAACGTTCTCCAAAAGGTAATTAAGAGACTCATCAAGGAAACCAGAATCAAGACCCGCCAGAAGGCGAGATCAATAAAGGTTACGAGGAGTTAGGAGTATTTTAACCTAAGGAGGCCCGCTCGAATCATTCTAAGGAGGCCCTGCCACCCTTACCCGATTCGGTTTAAGCTAATAAGGAACTCACGAGGCTTCGAGAATAAGATGCACACACCCACCCCTATGACCGCTTTCTGGCGCTTAAGCTTGGTGACGGTCCTGGCCGTTTACCTCCTGATCTTTGTGGGGGGAGTGGTCAGAGCCTCTGGATCCGGCATGGGCTGCCCTGACTGGCCCACCTGTTTTGGCCGCCTGATCCCCCCGACTCAGGAAAGTGAACTGCCGAGCGACTACCATGAGCGCTATGTGGGCTACGGCGACACCACTTTCAACCCGCTTAAGACCTGGACCGAATACCTTAACCGACTCCTTGGCGCATCCATCGGTCTATTGATCCTTGGAACCCTTTTAAGGTCCCTACCCCTTAGGAAAAGGGACCCCGTTATATTTCGCCTCGCTCTTTTGACCTTTATTCTGGTTGGATTTCAAGGATGGCTAGGATCACGGGTGGTCGCTTCTGAATTGAAGCCAACCCTCATATCAGCGCATATGATCGTGGCGCTCATTATCGTCTCGCTGTTGATCTTCATGACGACGCGCGCGCGAAGAGCAACAACCCATCCCCTTGATATTCGTGGGCTTCCAAAGGTCTGGCACCGCGTCATCGCCATCGCTCTCTTGATGACCCTGGTTCAGGTCAGTATGGGGACCCAGATCCGGGAGGCCGTGGATGGGATTACCAACCAGTCCTTCATCACCGAGCGCTCGATCTGGCGGGAACACTTTCCCATCATTTTCTATATCCATCGATCCTTTTCATCGATCATCTTGATGACGAATCTATGGCTGGTCTTCCATCTCATGCGATCTCTCGGCAAAGGGCATCCCCTCAAAAAGCCCGCTATGACGCTAGCCTCTCTGGTGGTTATCGCGATTCTGACCGGCGTCAGCCTCGATCGGCTGGGATTTCCAGCGATGGTGCAGCCCTTTCACTTGCTCCTGGCCAACCTCATTTTTGGCTGTCAGTTCTTCTTGTGGCTGACCACCCGCCATGCCCTAAAAGAAACGCCTTAAGGGGCTCTAAGGACAAGGGGTGGGTGATGGAATCTTGATGTTGGCATCGCCGGAATTGATCAACTGGATGGCTTCATCGAGCTCAAGACTGGGTTTATCCCAAGGAACCCTCAGCCAGAAACCATTAGCGCGGACCAGGCGCGGCCTCACCTTGGCGTTGATGCCTTTTTCCTTGTATCCCAAAAGCGCTTTCTCAGCGTCTCCCTGACTCTGGTAGAGCCCGAGAGAGATGGCTCCAACGAGTGGGCCTCGATCAAACAGCCAGTTCTCATAAACGCCCTTATTCATGAGCATTTGACGATTGGCCATCGCCGCCTCACGGCTGTTAGCCTTGGGATAAATGACCCACCAACCATTTGGCGTATCCGACGGATGGACACGAACTTGAATGTCTTTGCCGAGAGATTTCAACAAAGTCAGGGCAGCGTCTGCTTCTGGGCGCTCGCTAAAAGGCCCCATCTCAAGACAGATCAGGTCACCATTTGGGTTTTCGAGATCCTCCGGGGGCTTTACCAGAGGATCAGGCTCGGTCGGCAGAAGCTCCGCCTCATCGAGCTCTTCGACGGGCAGTAGCTGGTCCGCCAAGGGCATCTCGAGGGGCTGGGTAGCAGAATCCTCCGCGATAAAACGATGGGGATCGACGCCAAATTTCCAACCAAGAAAAATCAGGTTGATCAGCACCAGAATATAGAAAAGGTATTTCAATCGGTGACCCGCAAGATAGAGGAGGTGAGTGTGCTGTTCATGCAGCATTTTAACCTACACGCCCTCATCAAGGGTGTAGCCTTAAAAGGAAGGGGTGACCCAGGCCGGTTCATTTTTGAACCTAAAACCTTCGAGGCCACCCTTACCCCCCCATATGACGTCGCCCCCTACAAGGTCAAGCGCGGAGCCAAGCCTCTTTAAGGCCTCTCAGTATGAGCGTCTGATCGATATGGAAAGGCGCCTTCAAATGGGGTGCGATTCGATCAGCATCACCACCTATCAGGATCATGCTGAGGGGGCCATCAGCCCGCTGGCTCTCTTGATGATACACCCCCTCAATCAAGCCCACCGCAGCCAACAGGCACCCGGCGGCCATGCCTTTTGATGTCTCTCGCTGAGGTGATGCATTCACTGTGGCGGGGAGGTGGAAGGATTGAAGGGCGTGGGTGTTCCCTGTTAGCGCAGCCTGCATCGTCTGAAGCCCAGGAGCGATATA
>JBEIRQ010000388.1:0-1896 GCA_040375885.1 Methylococcus sp. | reverse complement strand
CAACGTGTGAGGTATCAACGATATCCGCATAAGCATCGTTGTTGACGAGACAGATCGCCCGGCGCGCTCCGAGTCGTTTGGCGAGCATGGCTGACAAAATGTTGACTTCATCATTGTTGGTAATCGCGCAAAAGACATCCACCGAATCAACATTCTCACTGAGCAGCAAATCTTTATCAGAGGCATCGCCTACAAGGACCGTGGCCTTATCCAGTTGACCCGCAATCTTCTTGGCACGGGCAGGATCTCGTTCAATGACTTTGACCTGGTAATCATGCTCCAGCGCGAGTGCAACCCGCTTACCGACATGACCGCCGCCTGCAAAAATGAGTTTTTTATAGGGCCGTTCTGTTTTCCTAAGCTCGGCCATCACGCCTTTGATTTCTTCTGTGGAAGCTAAAAAGAAGACTTCATCATCATGATTGATGATGGTATTCCCATTGGGCACAATGGGTTGACCGTTTCGAAAGATAGCGGCAATTCGGGCGTGAAAGTTTGGAATGTGTTGTTGAAGTTCTCTAACTTCACGTCCAACAATCAACCCCCCCCGCAAGGCTTTCACCGAAGCCATTCTGACCTTCCCCTCTGCAAAATCATGCACCTGATTAGCGCCAGGATATTCAAGAAGGCGCTGGATAAACTGAGTAATGATTTGTTCGGGGCTGATGACGTAGTCAATCGGAATCGTTTCTGGGGAGAAAAGCCCTGGAAACATGAAGTACTCAATCGCCCTCACCCGCGCAATTTTTTTAGGCACCTTGAACAGAAGATCGGCCATCTGACACGCCAGCATGTTGGTTTCATCATCACTGGTGGCGGCAATCAGGAGGTCCGCTTCATTCGCTCCTGCATGCTGAAGGACCGTCGGATGAGCGGCATGTCCCTGGACTGTCCTGATATCGAAACGATCCTGAAGGGTATCGAGCAGGTCCCCTCGAATATCGACCATGACGATATCGTTTTTTTCACTGGATAAGCTTGACAGGAGGCTCACGCCGACCTGACCGGCGCCAAGGATAATAATTTTCATAAAGGAACTTGAGGATTACTTTGAGCCAGTTGGAGCCAGCGCTGATCACCCATGGCATGGACGAGAAAGGAGGGATTAAGAAGTGACGATTTCATGTTATAGCGTAGCTCGTCTCCTTCTAGATTTGAGACAGTACCCCCTGCTTCAAGAACGATCGCGTGGGCGGCCGCCGTATCCCACTCAGACGTGGGTCCAAAACGGGGATAAAGATCCGCGTGCCCCTCTGCGACCCGGCAAAACTTCAATGAACTTCCAACGCTCTCAAGCACATATGGCCCAAGGGTTTTAAGGAATCGATCCAAATCCTCAGTTCCATGAGATCGACTGCCGATGAGGCGCAAAGGCCCATCGGTTGAATTAGACACATGGATGCGAACCGGCGACTGACATCCCACCGAGCGATAAGCCCCCTGCCCTTTCACTGCGAAATAAAGAAGATCAGGAACTGGCGCGAGAACAACGCCGAGTATGGGTTGGTGCTCATGGATCAGGGCAATATTGACGGTGAATTCGCCATTGCGCTTGATGAATTCCTTGGTTCCATCCAGTGGATCTACCAACCAATAGGTCGACCACGTTGAGCGGTGCTGGTATGGAATTTCTGAGGATTCTTCAGAAAGGATGGGGTAGAGAGGGGAGAGATCCTCAAGGCCTTTTACAATCAAATCATGAGACTTTAGATCGGCCCGCGTCAAAGGAGAATCATCCTTTTTTTCGGTCACATCGAAATCTTCTGAATAGACCTCCAAGACGGCCTTTGAAGCCGCCTTGGCGATGGCGATGACGGGGTCAAGGAGATCAGAACAGTCCATGGCGGGGCATTATACCCCCCCTCTGATTCTAGGAAACCGGGTTCACATCCAGTT
>JBEIRQ010000134.1:0-5028 GCA_040375885.1 Methylococcus sp. | reverse complement strand
GACAGCAAAACCTTCGTAGCCCTGATCTCAAACCCGGAACATCGTGCTAAGGTCATCCAGGATGATCTGGGTAATAGCTATCAATATGTAAGGCCAGAAGAAGCAAGCTTCCTTTATGACGGATTTTGATTGTCGGACCTGAATGGCTCAGGGTTTCCTGGATAGGTGCCACATCAAAGACGTTGGCATGTGTTTTTTTTGGGATAGCCGTTTCCATACAAGCGGGGGTAAATTGGACACAGTCGAGAGAAATCTCCGAAGGCTGGCAATCACACCGCGCTGAACATCGCTTGTTGGCGCCGAGCTAAAATTGAACTTGTGGTGTACTTAATCGGCGATGACCTTTGAATTAACAGGGGAACTCCTGCTTAATGTTTCGTGCGGCGCTGTGAAGTGGACACTAGCCAGGAAAAGCACTGATTTAAGCGGTAAGTAGAGTTGCATCTTCCACCATTGAGGACTTGGAGGACTGACCCTTTCTGGCTATATGCGTGAAATCGTCATGTCCCGACTTTTTGGTCACGGGATGCTGCCGATGAGACCTGAGATGCTGGAAGTCGCAGATACAGCTCTCGCTTATGCCTATTGTGAGGGTATAACGGTGCCGTGTTCTCAGGTGAGTCGTGAGGTTTACGATGACTCCATGGCGGGCCAGATCATCCCAGGCATGTCGCTGCGATATGCCCGAACTGTCACAGGAGAATTCATTCTGGTGTTGACGGAAAAGAACTCAACGCTACTTTGGAGCTTTATCTTTTAAGACGAGCGAGATTGAAAGCAGTAACTCAAATAATTGAGCTTAGGAGTTGCCATGACAATAGATAAAAGCCTCCTACTGAAGGACGCCTTGAGCTATGCATCATCAGCATTCAGTGAGTTGACTGCTGCGGTAGGAGCCGGAGAATTACCTACCTCCGCGACGCTATCGACAATCGAGCGTGAGCTGCGCGATGCAGCTGATTTGGTTCGGCAGACCTATCGGACTGATGAAATCGGTGAAGTCGAGACAGAGGCGGGGGATGAAGTCTGAGATAGTCGGCCGGTGGGATCTTTATTTCCCGTTGATCTTCTTTAAGAGTGGGTCTGTAAATGACCCGACAGGCAGGAACGGCAGCCAGAAGACCGGGCTTTGCTGGGTGGTTTTCCAGCGCGTTCCGAGAAGGTGTTTCCGTATAGATGCCGTACGGAGTCGGTCTTACTTTGTAAGTCATTGAAAAATGGCGCGCCCGATACGATTCGAACGTACGACCTTTGCCTTCGGAGGGCAACACTCTATCCAACTGAGCTACGGGCGCTTAGCCAATTATTGTAGCTGAATCAATCCTTGTTTAACAGGTCCCTCAGGTGAGCCAGGGAGGCCATGCCTCTTTCCTTTTTGATCTCTGGATCCAGCGCTTTTCGAGCTGCCCATTCAAGATCAACCTCTGGGAGTTCATCAAGGAATCGGCTAGGTTGTCGGGATTCAAGTTCCCCTCGACGTTTTCGATGTGTGCAATAGCTAAACGTCAGACGCTTTTGGGCGCGTGTGATGCCTACGTAAGCGAGGCGCCGCTCCTCCTCAATGCTATTTTCTTCGATACTGCTCTCATGGGGCAAAAGGTTTTCCTCCATGCCGACCAGATAGACATAAGGAAATTCGAGGCCCTTGGAGGCGTGAAGGGTCATCAGGTTGACCCGATCTCCCGCATTCTCTTCTTCCCGGCGATCCAGCACATCAAGGAGCATGATCCGGGCGACGACATCTGCTAAAGACTTTTCTTCAGAAGATTCATCGTCAGCGATGCGTTTAAGCCAGTCGAGCAGCTCTCTGACTTGCCTCATCTTGCGTTTTGCAGCCTCTTCGGTGTTGCTGATCTCGCGGCACCAGCCCTCATAGTCAATGGCCATAATGAAGGCATCGATGGCTTCAAAGGGATTGCCTTTTGAAGTTTCCTCTGACAATTGCGTCATGATCCTTGAAAAGTGCAATAAGCGCTGGCGTGCTGAGTCCTTGAGACTATGGGCCAAACCGAGTTCGGTTGAGGCGGCCAACAAACTGATTTGGCGCCGGTTTGCATATTCGCCGAGCTTTTCGAGGGTTTGAGGGCCTATTTCTCGTCGCGGGACATTGACGATCCGAAGGAAGGCCGCATCATCATCTGGATTCACGACCAAGCGAAGGTAGGCCAGAATGTCTTTGATTTCGGCATAACCAAAGAAGGAGGGTCCGCCGCTGATGAAGTAGGGGATGCTGGATTCCCGGAGCGCGGTTTCAAAGGCGCGTGATTGATGGTTGCTCCGATAAAGGATGGCGTAATCCTTGTAGGAAGAGCCTTCCCGAAATTTATGATGGATCAGGTCGGAGCATATTTGTCTTGACTCAAGAATGTCGTCCTTGTGATGCAGGACGGCCAAGGGATCGCCATGCCCTAGGGCGCTCCAAAGGCGTTTCTCGATGACGTGCGGATTATTGGCAATGAGAGTGTTGGCTGCGCCTAATATCCGCCGAGTCGAACGATAGTTTTGTTCGAGCTTAATGATCTTTAGTCGCGGGTAGTCTACTGAGAGCTTTGCGATGTTTTCAGGTTGAGCGCCGCGCCAGGAGTAGATGGACTGGTCGTCATCACCAACCACAGTAAACCGCCCCAGATTTCCAATTAAAAGCTTGAGTAACTGATACTGGGTTTCGTTGGTGTCCTGGTATTCATCGACCAGGAGATAGCGAAGCTTATTTCGCCATTTTTCGAGGATGTCCTGATGTTGATTGAAAAGAAGGACGGGTTGCAGAATCAAATCGTCAAAGTCGACGGCGTTGTAGGCCTTCATCTGACGAAGGTAGTCGCCATAGAAGGCAACGATGTTGGGATCCTGATCAACGGCCATCCCACTCATCTGTTCCGGTATGAGGAAGAGATTCTTCCAGCGACTGATTTGTGCGCTTAAGGCTTCCGCGGAACTCAGATCCCAGTCGGGTCGGTGGTGGCGCAGGAGTTCCCGAATCAGAACCAGTCGATCCTGTTCGTCGAAGATGGAAATAGCCCGTTTGAGGCCTAGCGCTTGGTGTTCCTGCCGGATGATATCAAGGCCTAGGGCGTGAAAAGTGGAGACGGTTAATCCACGGAGGCTCTTATCGTCCACGAGTCGCCCCACCCGACTCTTCATTTCGCGGGCGGCCTTGTTCGTGAAGGTCAAGGCGGCAATATGGCGGGCTGCGGTCCCTGATCGGATCAGGTGGGCTATTTTTTCTGTGATGACCCGGGTCTTCCCGCTGCCGGCACCAGCGATGACCAGTAAGGGCGTATCCAGCGTGATGACCGCAGCATGCTGTGGGGGGTTGAGTTGTTGCACGACCTTTATTCGCCCCCAGGGTGAAGGATCTTCGGGGTCGTCTTATCGATCAATTTCAGCCGCGAAGAGCGAGCGCCTCTTCACTTTGTCTCTGGGGCTAAGTGCTGATGGTTATCACCCTTTGGCAGCGCTTTTTCAAGCTCTTCGACACGCGCTTCAAGGCGTTCTAGTTGTTGACGAGTTTTAAGGAGAACGCTTTTTTGGACGTCGAATTCCTCTCGGCTGACCAAGTTCATTCGGCTGAACGAGGCCTGAAGGATGGCCTGAAAAGTTTTCTCGATGTCACCCCTAAGGAGTTGGAGATCATTCGGCAAAGCTTGACTGAGCTTTCTGGCGAGATCATTGAGGTTTGAAGGCTCAAACATGGATGATGGTCCTGGTCTTAAGATTTGAAAGGGTGGGCTTCGTGGGCAAGAATAGCAAGTTGAAGGGAGGGTTGCCTATAAATCCACGATGAGGTCTTCTGGGTGAAGGCGTTTTCCGCCGGGGTCTGTTCAGGGGAATAAAAAACGCGTACAAGTGAAACCTATGCTTTTGTTTAACCGCAAGAAAGAAAGTGGCCCGTGGTGCCGAGTTGATCTTTCTGCCACGGCCGTCGCTGGCGGGGATGGCGAAGTGATGGAGAGCGTTTTTCGGCAGATCTATTGGGCCTCCAATGCCCCGGAGGGTATGGCCTTCCTCATCAGCCCGCTCGCTGAAGACGGCAGTCGTGCCATCTTCTTCACCCCCGCCTCTTATCCCTATGTACAGTCCCTCATTCGGATCTATGATGCGGTCTCCACAGAGCCGCCATCCCTCTCTGCCCTCTCGGTGCGAGTGGGCGTCCCCCTAAGGTCAGACTCTGGTTCAAAGGCTTTCTAAGGAGGGCGCTGTCGAATCCTCACAGGAGTCTTAGGGTTCTGCTAGGGGCTTGGGTTGCCAACAACCCGGTAAATCACATCGCTACCCCCATAAAAGGGTTGGTACCAGACGCCGCCATACTCAAGGTAAGGTGTGGTGTTGATTTGTTTGGCGACAGCCCCAGAGGGAATATTATTAACCTGGATCCCTGGTGGGGGAATGACGACTTGGTAACCCCCACTGACAGACTGGTAAAAGGCTCCCCCGCAATCATAGAAGGTTTCTTGCCCGCGATAGACCGGCGTACAGCTACTTGGGAGGTACGCTACCACAGCACCTGGGGGTGGGGGCACGAGGGTGTAACCGGCGTGGCCTTGCTGTTGGACAAGATAGGCCCCATTGGAATAGTAATAGGGGGTCCCGCCTGCCGTGATGGTCGAATACTGCCTCGGTAGGCTGGCCATAGAAGCACCTACCATCATCCCGGTCATTTCACCCATCATCATGCCAGAATAGAAGCCTCCCCAAGAGCCGCCATAATAGGTGTAGCTGCTCTGGTTATAGTAGCGGTAGGCCTCATTTTGGTGTTCAAGCTGATGAAGATCTTGTTGGCGAGTCGATTCGTCTTTGGGGCCATTTTGATCATTCCTTGGTTCCCGGCCAGGCTCCATCCGCTCGGCCCAGTCATGTGCTGCCCCGTTATCCGATCCAGACCCACGCACACTACCAAGACCGCCGCCACCAAAATGACCGTCGCCAGAGCCGCTGCCGCCATAGCGCTGATTGTCGCCGCCTGAAAAGCCGCCACTCCCAAAGGCGCCGCCACCGGCGTGATTGCCGAAATCACCATCTCCCCTGAAT
>JBEIRQ010000271.1:0-2936 GCA_040375885.1 Methylococcus sp. | reverse complement strand
TTTTCCATGGGGCTCTGAGGGCAAACCTTGACCACGAAGGCCTCAAGAGCGCCTCCAAAAATAGCCTAGCCTAACGCCGATAGAAGCTGTAAAAGTAAAAAAACCAAGGCCACCTTATGCGGCAGGTCCGCCCCAAAAGAATCAATGAAGGCCATCAGGCCCGGCACCTGAGCGATCACCTCAATCAACAGCGCCGGTAGCAGAATCAAAACACCGAGGGATTTGACCAATAACTGGGTTAAGGCCAACTGCCGACCTGTGGCCGTCAGATTACCGGCTAATAAATAAGTCCCAAAACCAGATCCAAGATTGGAGCCAAGAACAATCATCAGCGTCTGATCAAGATTTAAGATGCCCGCCGAGGTCATGGTAACCGCCAGCGATGACATCATCGAAGAAGACTGAATCAAGAGGGTCAAAGCCACCCCCGCGATAAAAGGGATCGTCAAAGAACCCTCCGAAAACCGAATGAAGGCATGAACCCAATCAAGGTCCTTGAGGGGAAGAGCACCCATCTTGATCAGCCACAGCCCCAAGAAGAGCGTGCCGACACCATAAAGGGCGCCTAAGACATGGCGAAAGCGGTCATCATCTGTGAGCCCTAAATAATGGCAAAACCCAACGACGCCGAGGAGGTACAACACCATGAAATGAATATCGAGGGTCGCCATAAAAACCAACAAAGAGGTCCCGACATTCGACCAAGCCACAATGGGGATTGACCGCCGAAGATTGGTCAAACCGCTGGTCACCATGGACACGACGATGAAGGTCACCGCATTGGAGCTTTGAGTCAGAATGCCGGCGAAAATCCCAATAATGGCGGAACTGAAGGGGTGACCGGTGGCTTTGGCAACCATGCCACGGAAACGCCGTCCCGTCATTTGCTTCATGTTGGATCCGATACCCCGGACCCCAATGAAGAAGAGCCCTAAGCCTGCAAAAATGTCCGAGATGATTTCCATAAAACCTTAGCGGGGAGACTGTTGTCGATACCAAAGCAAGAGAACTAAGACCAACACCACACCGAAGGCCATAATCCCCAAATTAAAACGCTCCAACTGCTGATATCGCTCAAGGTCCTCCTTATCCTTGGCCTCTTTGAGGAGGGCATAACGTTCGTTGATATCGGCCGTATAGGTATCGAGCCGCTCCGTGAAAGCGCGGTCTATTCCGCGCAATTCATGGTCTATCTGTTCAGCCTCTCGATGGCTCAGCAATCTCCGATCACCGAGCGCCCCAAGGTAACGCTCCACCAGTCCCGCGTGCTCTAAGATCATCTGATCGACATCTGCCCGCTGGCCTTGGGGTTCGATCTCAGAAAGTCTCTTCAGCATCGTCCCCACCTGATCGTTTTGGAGATGAAACGCATCAGAATAGGTCTTGAAATCTTCCGCTTTGGAGCCTCTTAAAAGAATATCCTTCCATTCTTGAACTTGACGCTTAAAGGCAATCGTCGCCTTGGAGGCGGTCGATGCCGCTTGAAACAATTCATCGACCTTGATTTGATCAGCGGCGTGATGCTCGGCCACGTAGAAAAGCCCGAAGATCGCTCCCCGGCCACCGAGAATAAAGAGCATCAACAGGACACCCCCCATCGCAATAAAGGCTCGTCTTCTACCCGTAAAAAAGGCTTGATCTTCCTGGTTCATAGGTTTCCTTTCAATAAAGACGATAGGTTCTTTTAAGGGCTTAGAAGATCCAACACCCACTAGGGTTGATAATAAAATCCAACGCCGAGCATCAGATAAATCGCGATCAGCTTAATCCCTGCCATCCAGCGAACAGACCCGACACTCAGGGTGTTATTGATGGCCACCACGGCCAAAATGATGGCAACCACCTGAAATTGACCAAACAACAGATTCATTGGCTGCCCCATCACTAACCCTGCAAAAACCAGGATTGGGGCGGCTAGGAGGGCCGTTTGGATGCTCGAACCGATCGATGAGGCCAAGGCGACATCCAATTGATTTTTTCGAGCAAACCGGACTGCATTAATGAGTTCTGCCGCCCCACCAATCGGGGCGAGAAGAAAAATGCCGGTGAAGGTCGCTGAGAAACCCATGGTACTGGCGGCAGGATCGAGAACCTCCGTCAAGACTTCACTCATGACAGAAAGAAGGACGGCCAGAACCAGTAACCATCCGGTTGCGGCCTTTAAACTCGCCTTTTTTCCCTGAGAGGGATGCTGCAGCGATTCCATCTTCCATTCGGGATCCTCCTGAGGCACGATCACCTGGGTGAGGGTAAAGAGGACACTTAAACCATAGACCGCCAACAAGATGATGGAAATCTCAAGGCTGATTTCGCGTTCGGTTTCTGTGCTGAAAGAAAAAATGGCGGGAATGATCAAGCCCATAATAGCCAGCAACATGAGGCCGCCAAAGAAATGGGTTGTGTCCGGATCAAATTTGAGGCCGCCTTTCATCCTTCGAGTCCCAAGAAGAATAGCAAGGCCGACCCCCAGGAGAATATTACCGACGATGGCACCTGTAATGGAGGCTTTAACCACATCGATGAGTCCATGGCGCAAAGCAAAAATCCCGATAATCAGATCGGGTAATGTTCCCATGGACGCGATCAATAACCCTCCAGTTGCGGATCCGAGATAGCTCGCAAGATCCTCTGTGACATCACCCAAGTATTGGGCGAGCGGAATAATCGCTAAGGCGGAAACCAAAAACACCACAACAGGGTCAGCGTGAAGGAAAGCTAGACCAAGCCCAACAGGAATACACAGGAGGAGCCACTTCACCCATTACCCCCGCAAAAAAACCCATGATTGGGTTAAGAAATAACAAAAAATCATTACACTACCAATTTAAGCCTTTGACGATGAAAGCATGACGTCTTCTTTTTTTTCAATAAAACGCGGGGCCATCATCACTTTCCTTATGGCCAGCCTTTGGATCTTATCAGCCTGCGGCGGGGGC
>JBEIRQ010000086.1:0-6845 GCA_040375885.1 Methylococcus sp. | reverse complement strand
GGGCAACTGAATCTCAGCAAGTCCTGCTAGGGGGCCTGAATTCATCCAGCGAAGATCATTGGCTATCTTCATGAGACTCACCGCGATCGTTTTTAGCTGTCCAGAGAGCTCAACGGCCGCGTCTTGAGTGCTGAGGCTCTCAAAAAAACTCCGATTGGGTAACAGTTTAAGGCCCGTTTTGTGGCTCAAGGTTTTAGCGATGCGTTCGGCGAATTCGGGGTGGGCATTAATGCCGGTGCCAACGGCGGTGCCGCCTTGCGCTAAGCGATGAATTCTTGGAAGAGAGGCTTCGATGCGATCGATACCATGACGGATCTGGCTGGCCCAAGCGTTGAGTTCCTGCCCGAGCGTTATTGGCATGGCATCCATCAGATGTGTTCTTCCGGTCTTCACCACCGAGATCAGCTCCCCTGATCGTGTCTCAATGGCATTGGCCAAGGTATCAAGGGCCGGTAACAACTTATTTTTACACTCAAGGGCCGCGCTCAGATGAATGGCCGTCGGAATCGTGTCATTACTGCTCTGCCCCATATTGACATGATCATTGGGGCTGATGGGCTGGCCCGCTTCTCGTGATGCGAGGGTTGCGATCACTTCATTCGCATTCATGTTGGTGCTGGTCCCAGATCCCGTCTGAAACACATCGATGGGGAACTGATCGAGGTGCCGTCCTTCGACAATTTCTTTTGAAGCCGATTGAATCGCGGCGCCCGAAAGGGGGTCGAGAAGCCCCAGTTCCTGATTGACTTCGGCCGCACATTGTTTAATCAAGGCCACCGCCCGAATAAAGGCGGGTGGCATCTTAAGTCCACTGACCGGAAAGTTCTCAATAGCCCTTTGAGTTTGTGCCGCATAGAGGGCATCCACCGGAACCTTGAGTTCACCCATGCTGTCTTTTTCGATGCGGTAGCCGTTGCTCATGTTGATCTTCCAAAGAGGGGTTCGAGATTTAAATATTCTTCGATCTCCCCGATGTCAAAAGGCCAGCAAAGGGGAGGGTTGAATTCAGTGACTTCAAGAACAGGGATCTGAGTGCTGAAGCGCTCATAGAGCATGGGTTGATCGATGATATCGATGAACTCGATCTCCATGGGTGGATGGCGATCCTTGAGGGCGGCCATTAACAGCGCTTCTGCTTGTTCACAGAGATGGCAGCCTTCGGTCCCTAAGAGGCGGATGGTCGCCACGAACCCTTAGTCCGGGTCATAAGAGAGGTGGGGGGCCAGCCAGCGCTCCATGTCCTTAAGAGGGACGCCCTTGCGATGGGCGTAATCTTCGACCTGATCGCGTCCAACTTTTCCGACATTGAAGTAACGGGCGTCAGGGTGCGAGAGGTACCAGCCGCTGACCGAGGACGCTGGGCTCATGGCAAAAGACTCGGTCAGAGAGATGCCGACCCTTGCGTCGACATCAAGGAGCTTAAAAAGGGTCTTTTTTTCAGTGTGATCGGGGCAGGCCGGGTAACCTGGGGCGGGCCGAATACCTTGATATTGTTCCTCAATGAGCGCGCTATTCGTCAGGGCCTCATCCGCCCGATAGCCCCAGAACTCTCGGCGAATCCTTTGGTGCATGCATTCTGCAAAGGCTTCAGCGAGTCGGTCGGCTAAGGCTTTCAGCATAATGGCACTGTAATCGTCATGATCCTTGGCGAAACGGTCGAGATGGGGTTCGATCCCAATGCCCGTGGTCACCGCAAAGCCGCCGATGTAATCCACACAGCCGGAGTCTCTAGGCGCAATGAAGTCGCTAAGCGCATAGTTTGGTTGCCCCGGTGGCTTGACTCCTTGCTGGCGCAGATGATGAAGAACGGTCCATGAGTTGCCGTGCGTTTCGTCTAAAACCTCAATATCATCTCCAACAGATTGCGCTTTAAAAAGACCGATGACCGCGCGCGCTGTCAGCCATTCTTCTTTCACCAAAAGGTCGAGCATGGTCTTGGCATCGGCTAGTAACCGCTGAGCTGCTTCACCAACGACTTCATCTTTGAGGATTTTCGGGTAACTTCCGGCGAGTTCCCAGGTTTGAAAGAAGGGGGACCAGTCAATGAAGGGAATGAGTTCAGCCAAAGGATAATGATCGAAGGTTTGAAGACCAAGCGATTTAGGGGTTGGCGGCACGTATCCCTTCCAATCTCCCTGGTAGGCTTCAAGACGGGCCTCCTTAAGAGAATGCATCGGCGTTTTGGCTTTCCGCCCGGCGTGATGCGTCCTGACGTCCTCATATTCCTTGGCGATTTTGGCCACGTAATCGGCCTTGAGATCCTGGCTTAAGAGACTGCCAGCAACACCAACGGCCCTCGAGGCATCGGTGACATAGAGGGTCGGTCCATTGAGGTAATGAGGCTCGATTTTAACCGCGGTGTGGGCCCTCGACGTCGTGGCCCCGCCAATCATCAAGGGGATGTGAAAGCCAAGTCGCTGCATTTCCTTGGCGACATGAACCATTTCATCGAGGGAAGGCGTAATAAGGCCCGACAGGCCGATGATGTCCACTTGATGATCTTTAGCGGCTTCTAAGATCTTGTCGCAAGGCTGCATGACACCCAAATCGATGACCTCAAAGCCATTGCATTGGAGGACGACACCGACGATATTTTTACCAATATCATGGACATCGCCTTTCACAGTGGCCATCAGAATGCGACCGTTCGACTGCGGGGTGGGCTGGTCAGCCTTTTCAGCTTCCATAAAGGGCATGAGGTAGGCCACGGCCTTTTTCATCACCCGGGCTGATTTCACGACCTGTGGGAGGAACATTTTGCCCGCACCAAAGAGGTCTCCCACCACATTCATCGCGTCCATGAGGGGTCCTTCGATGACGTGAAGGGGGCGCTGAACCGATTGCCGTGCCTCCTCGGTGTCCTGATCAATGAATTCATCGATGCCTTTGATTAACGCGTGTTCTAGGCGTTGATGAATGGGAAGGCTGCGCCAGGCTTGATCTTCTTTCTTCTCGATGCTGCTGCCATCCTCTCGATAGCGCTCGGCGAGTTCAAGAAGGCGTTCGGTTGCCTCGCTGTCCTTCGCGAGGATCACCGCCTCGATGGCATCCCTAAGTGCTATCGGGATCTCTTCAAAAATGGCCAGTTGCCCCGCATTGACGATGCCCATATCCATGCCGTTCTGAATGGCATGGTAGAGGAAGACGGCGTGAATGGCTTCGCGGACCGCATTGTTGCCGCGGAACGAGAACGAAACGTTTGAAACACCCCCTGAAATGAGGGCGTGGGGGAGGGTATCCTTGATGATTTTGACCGCTTCGATGAAATCGAGACCGTAGCGGTTGTGCTCTTCAATGCCGGTTGCAACGGCAAAGATATTGGGGTCAAAAATAATGTCTTCCGGAGGGAAATCGAGGATCTCGGTCAATAGACGGTAGGCCCTAGTACAGATCTCGACCTTGCGTTCGACGGTATCGGCCTGGCCAACTTCATCGAAGGCCATCACGATGACGGCGGCACCATAACGGCGAACCCTTTGGGCCTGATAAAGGAAGGCGGCCTCACCTTCTTTCATCGAGATGGAATTGACAATCCCTTTGCCTTGAAGGCATTGAAGACCTGCTTCAAGGATGTCCCACTTGGATGAATCGAGCATAACGGGAACCCTTGCTATATCGGGTTCTGCAGCAATCAAGTGCAGAAAGCGCACCATGGCGGCCTTCGAATCCAGCATCCCCTCATCCATATTGATGTCGATGATCTGGGCGCCATTTTCAACTTGCTGGCGGGCGACATCTAAAGCTTCCTCGTAACGTTCTTCACGAATCAGGCGCCTGAAGGCGGCCGACCCGGTGACATTGGTTCTTTCTCCGATATTGACGAACAAGCTGTCCTTGGTGATGTTGAGTGGCTCAAGGCCTGACAACCTGCAAGCGGGGGGAATCTTGGGGATCGGGCGCGGAGCATGCCCTTTGAGGGCGTCATGAATGGCCTTGATATGTGGTGGGCGCGTCCCGCAGCAGCCGCCAATAATGTTGAGAAATCCTGCCTTGGCCCATTCTTCAAGCTCCACCGCCATGGCTTCAGGGGATTCGTCATATTCCCCAAATTCATTGGGAAGACCTGCGTTGGGATGTGCGGATACATGGGTATCTGCAATCCCTGAGAGTTCCTCAATATGTTGCCTCAGTTGCTTGGCACCCAGAGCACAGTTAAAGCCAAAGGAAATAGGGCGGGCATGTTTGAGCGAGTTCCAGAAGGCGGCTACCGTCTGTCCTGAGAGCGTTCGCCCTGAGGCATCGGTGATCGTTCCTGAGATCATGATGGGTAAAGTGAGCGCATGCTCCTCGGCAAACGTCTCAACTGCAAAGACGGCCGCTTTGGCATTGAGGGTGTCAAAGACGGTCTCGATCAGAATAAGGTCGGCGCCGCCATCGATGAGTCCCCTGATCGACTCGAGATAAGTGGTCACGAGCCCTTCAAAATGAACGTTTCTGAAACCAGGGTCATTAACGTCTGGAGAGAGGGTCGCGGTTCGACTGGTAGGGCCTAGGACGCCGGCCACAAAGCGTGGTTTTGAGGGCGTTTTCCCAGTCATCAGGTCGCAGGCCTTCCGGGCAATTTGCGTCGCCGCGACATTGAGTTCGTAGACCAGTTCTTCCATACCGTAATCAGCCATGCTGATGCTGTTGGCATTGAAGGTGTTGGTTTCGAGAATATCAGCCCCGGCCTCAAGGTAAGCGGTCTGGATGGCGCTGATGATGTCAGGTTGAGTTAGTGCGAGGAGGTCGTTATTGCCTTTAAGATCGCTGGGCCAGTCGGCAAAACGAGACCCACGATAATCTTTCTCCTCCAGTTGGTAAGTTTGGATCATTGTCCCCATGGCGCCATCAAGGAACAGGATGCGTTCCTTGAGGAGGGACTGAAGGGTCTTTGTTTTAAGAGCGAAATCTTGAATCATGGTGTCTAACGAGAGGGCCGATGGGGCGCCACAAATCGGTCTATTGTAGTCTCTCTTTATAGCCCAAGGAATTGGCGACGCCTTCAAGGCGATTGGTTGCCTTGCTATCGCGATTTAAAAAATGTAAGAATCCCCTTTGTTTTGGCTAGTCTGCTGATCCCTTTTTAGGTTCTAAGAGGCTTGCTGCAACTCTCATCTTCGCTGGGGGACCCCGATGAATAAAAAAATCAACTATCGCCTGTTCGGACTTTGCCTCGTATTGGGATCTTTTTCGAGTGCCTGGGCGGATCTGACCCTTACCGATAATTCGACGCTGATTGGTCACTGGAAACTTGAATCAGTGGCCGCTTCGCTGACTAAGCCTAAAACGGAAGAAAACCGGGACTGGGAGTTCCGTGCCGATGGGGTTATCGTGACCAGCGGCTACAACCGACACTTTAAGACGGAAGATCGTCATGAGTGGAAATACCACATTCTGGAGGGAAAGATTGTGGCTGATGATCCAGGTCGCCCTGGAAGAACGATTGATTATTCGGTGTACAAGATGGAGGGAAATGAACTCATCTTGAAAGGCGGACTCGAAGGGTTCTATTTCTTCAAAAAACAATAAGGAGCAACCATGATCAAAGATCTTTTCAAGTTTGGTAAGGCGGACATTCTCATGTGGTCCGGCATTGGCGCCTTCAGCATCATCCTGATCATCGCCTTCAGCCTTTATTCAGATGGCGGCGGCTTGGTTGTGAAAGACCTCTTTGGTCTTGCCGTTGTCCTGATTGCCCCAGGTTATGTGATTGTGAAGCTCTACTTCAATGATCTTGAAATCAGCGAGAACCTGACGAAAAACCCGGATATCAATCGGGCGATTGATCTTCTCATTATGTCGATTGGTATCAGCATCGCGACGATTATTCCGATGAACTTCGTTTGGAACTACATGCTGACCATGGGCGGTGGGGAAGAAGTCAAACCAGGCGGCGGTGGTAACCTTTGGGGTAACGTCGACGAAGAGGAAATCTACAGTGGGAGTGCAAGCTTCCGTTCCATCTTCACCGTCCTTATCGTCGTCGGTCTAGCGATTGGCTACAAGGTTTTCGACAATAAAAGGAAGGAAAAGGCCTAAGCGATTATGGTCGATCACAAGCCTTCGATCTTTCAGGTGATCGGTAGCGTGGTGGCGGCGGCTTTTGGCGTACAGACTGCTGCAAACCGGGAAAGGGACTTTCAAGGCGGCTCGGCGATCCCTTATCTGGTTGCAGGGGTCATCTTCACCCTACTCTTGATTCTTGGCATTGTCGGTGTCGTGAAATTGGTCCTTGGATCCTGATCATCTTAAAAGCCCGGCTTGCCGGGCTTTTTTCTATCCAACTCTTCTTAAGAAGAGCCTTCTACACCTCGCAACGCCTCTTTCCCCTCACGGATGATCTAACGCTTGAAGTTCGAGATGTCATGATGCAAAACATTTATTTGGTCATGGGCCGGTTTTTTCTGATGGGTCTCATCCTCAGCCTTTCTGGCTGTTCCCTCAAGGGCCGTTCTCTGACTCATTATCAAGTACCGGCGGAAGTCCTTAAAAGTTTCAGGACGACCCACCCCACCATTGAGCAGGTGGAGTTTTCTTCGTTCATGAAGGATGGGGTCAAGCTTTTTCAAGCCTCGTTCGAAGAAGATGGGGAAATGCACGAGGTGCAATATAACGTCCACGGGGTTGTCTTTGTACCCAAAGCCGAAAAGCATCCAAAGCCTGAACCTAAGGAGCCTTCGGAGGAGGCTGAGGCGACGGAATCAGAACCAGCGCCAGAAGGAGAGGCGCCTAGTCCAACAGAAAAACCAACCGTTGCGGCGCCAAAGAAGCCCGCTACACCTTAAAGGTCATGTCTCTATTACCTCATAAAAGGAGTCTCTCCATGAAGATCCAACATTTAGCCCCCTTGGTGGCGGCGCTGT
>JBEIRQ010000122.1:0-5320 GCA_040375885.1 Methylococcus sp. | reverse complement strand
TGAGCCAGCCCAGCATGCCCTTCAAGGCCTTGCACCGGGGTTGTTGGCGCTGGGTGAACGGCTGACCCATTGCTGCCCCCAGGTGTTATAGAGGCCCTCTAGAAAAGCATTCCATTCCGGGGCTGATCGTGACGAGGGGTAAGGAATAGGTCGAATCGGATGTTCTGCAGACCAGACGATTTGAATGGTGCCATCGGCATCGATCTTGCCCATATTGAAGGCCCGCCAGGCATGGCGAGTAGAGGAGTCCACCGTCACGATACCTTCTGGCGCATCATAACTTAAGCCTAAGATTCCCTGCCCCACTTCCGTGGGTTCGGTACTTTCGGCGCGCTCGACCCCAAGGTGCCAAAAAATGGTGCTGAAGTAGGCGGTCTCGACAAAGTCGCTGACGAGGCGATCGTGTCCATAACGCGCTCTAAAACGGTCGATGAACGCGTGGTTTTCCAATCGATCAATCGTCTGAAAATACCCAAAAGCCACATAATGGCCTCGAAGGTCAGCATGAGGGATCGCTTTGGTCTCGGTTTCTGCGATCGAGAAAGAAATCACCGGCGTTTTTTCCGCACTGATACCCGCTTCGCGGAGGGCCTTATAGAAAGGGGCGTTTGAATCGCCGACTACCGTGCTTAAAATGACCTCAGGCTTCGCGGCTTGAATTTGCCGGACGGCCTCGCTAGCGTCCAGTCCGCCGAAGGGCATATACATCTCTCCCACCGATTCGCCACCCAAGGCCTTGAGTTGATCGGTCACAATAGCGTTCACCGAATGCGGCCAGACATAGTCAGAACCGATCAGGAAGAAGCGTTTGCCAAGATTCTCAAAAGCCCAGTTGACGGCAGGCAACACCTGCTGATTGGGGGCTGCCCCCATGTAGATGATGTTGGGGGAGGTTTCAAGCCCCTCATAGGCCATGGGGTATATCAGGAGGCTGTTGTTACGCTCGATAATGGGCTTAACCGTTTTTCTGCAGGCGGAGGTCCAACAACCGATGACGGTCGACACCTGATCTTGGACAAGCAGTTTTTCAACGCTGACCGCGGCGGTCTCTGGATTGGATTCGGTGTCGGCGACGATGGCTTCAACCTGCATGCCAAGGACGCCGCCGGTTGCATTAATTTCTTCAATGGCGAGGAGCTCGGCTTCCACCATCGGTTTTTCGCTAACCGCCATCGGTCCCGTCAGGGCATGGAGAATACCGATCCGTACCGTTTGTTTTTCTTGATGGTGAAAGAAGAGCCATCCCGCAAAAGCTGTGGCGGCAACGAGCCCGAGAAGAGCCCAGCGGGATCCTACAGCGAGCTGAAGTGGCCGGGATTTCTCAGGGAGAGTCACGCTAGATCGCTTCGGCGACGGTCGGAACAATAACGAAGAGCTTGCTGAAGCCGCTGATCTCAAAGACATCCATCAGGGTGGCATTGAGGCCGCAGAGTTTGACTTTGCCGCCAATAGGTTCGAGGCGTTTAGCGATCAACAGGATCGCCCTGAGTCCTGCACTACTGATGAAGTTAACCCCGCCAAAATCAAGAACATGCTGATGGTCGCCGGCCTCGATCCATCCTAAAGCTTCGGCTTCAAGCTCCTTGGCACTGTTGGCATCAAGTCGGCCTTCTAGGGTGACGACGAGGGCATTGCCTTTCTTCTCCGTTGAAATCGAGAGCATAGTTTTTCACCGTTGATTGCGTGAGGGGGGTTTAAGGTAGTCGATAAGGGACATGGCGCCACGCTTATTCTAGAGTAGATCGAGTCATCGAAGCGGGTTTGGCGCCATTAATTAGAGGCTCCTTCAGTCAAGGACCGGAAGGAACGACGTATTTTCAGTATCCGTACACCAAAGATCACCGGTTTCAAGGTCAAACCACCAACCATGCAATTTTAACTCACCGGACTTGATGCGTTCCTCGATCCAGGGGTAGGTGGTGAGGTTGGCGAGAGAGCCCCGAATGGCTGCCCGTTCGGTCAGATGCTGATGCTGACAGAGGGTGGTTACGTCCAGTTGATCCATCCCCTCTCCCTCAACGTTTTTACCATTGGGGTTATGAAGGTACCGGGAGCAGCCATCGAGCGCGATGGAGACCCAGCTGCCAATGAGATCGCGCTCTATTTTCTGCCCCGAAAGGCTCCCCAGTAGGGCCTTGATGCCCCCGCAGGAAGCATGGCCGAGAACCACGATATGGTTCACCTTGAGATCTCTGACCGCATACTCGATCGCTGCTCTCGCCCCATCCACATGGCCCTCGAGCTCGAAAGGTGGGACCAGGTTGGCCACATTTCGGATGACGAAGAGGTCACCGGGTTCGGCGCCGGTCAAAATGGCCGGGTCAACTCTTGAGTCACTGCAGGCGATCAGCAGCACTCTGGGGCTCTGGCCTTTTTCGCTGAGCGCCTTCATGCGGTCAGGTTCTAGATGGTAGTAACGGTCCTGAAAGCCCTTGATCCCATCAAGGAGGTGATTGAGCACATCATCAGCTGTGGTTTTCATGGGCAGATCCTAAGGGGTGGGGTGGATTCTTCCTACTACCGTTGTTGGAAATTCTATACTATATGATAAAGGTGTTTAATAGGGGTAAAGTCTTCTCGCGCATACCCTATGGGTTGGAATGAACCTCTCTGGCAGATCGTCAATGACTGATTTTTTTCGAGACCACGTTCATGATCGAAGTCTCTATGGGTGCCTCTTCCGAAGTGACTGATCAGCGGGTGTTGCATATGCCACCAGAGCCCTCCAGTCTCGATCTGGTGGCCGAGGCGATTGCGGTCCTCGCTCGAGAGGGTCACTGGTGCGATAAGGATCGCTACCATGTGGATCTGGTCCTTGAAGAACTGCTGCAGAACATCATTTCCTATGGATTTCCTGATGGCCACTCTGGTGGTATTGATTTGACCATCCATCAGACCCAGAGCGAAATTCTGATTCGTCTCGAGGATGATGGGGTTGCGTTCGATCCCTTCAGTATCCCTAGACCCGATGTGGAAGCGCCTCTTGATGAGCGCGCCATTGGTGGTCTTGGGATTTATTTTGCTTGCACCTTCATGGATGCCCACCGCTATATCCGAGTGAATGGGCGCAATTGCGTGGAGCTCCAAAAGCGTCTGGCATCAGCCACCCCTGATGGATCATGAACCATTTGCTGTTCCATCTCGGCGAAGAACAATTTGCTATTGCGGCAAAGGACATTCGGGCGGTTTTGCCGCTGCCTCATCTTGAACCACTGGCCAGTGCGCCGAAGTATGTCGCCGGGTTATTGCGGTTTCGGGGGGTCTTGCTGCCTGTAATAGATCTTATGGAACTCAGAGGGCGTGGACCGAGTCAGCGGTTGATGAGTACCCGGGTGGTCCTGCTGAAGTGTGAGGCTCCTCACCAACTCGCCATTCTGGCTGAAAAGGCGCTCGAAATGATTGAGCTTGAGGTCGCGACGGATTTGCCCCCAAGTATTGTGGGTGAGGCGCGCTCTTGGTTAGTGCCCCGGGTTTACCATGGCACGATGGGATTGGTCGAGGTGGTGGATTGGAGGTCTTTGCTGACGGAGGAGCTCTTGATGCTGGTTGGGCAAGACGCCTAAACGGGATGGACCTCGGCGCATCATTGGTTGAATGGCTCAGCCGAGACTTCGGTCTTGATTCCACCGTTTTTGGCGATGAGACGCTGCAGTCGGCGGTTCTCCTGCGCCAAAGGATCCTTGGGTTAAGGGATGACAAGGATTATTTCGAGCGGTGGCAGATCGACCCCTTGGAGCAGAGGGCTCTTCTTGAGGAGCTCCTCGTCGGTGAGACCTGGTTCTTTCGGGAGCCCGCTGCGTTCAGTCTCCTGGCTGAATGGCTCCAGCGTCACCGAGGACAGGCGCCTTTAAGAATTCTGACCCTTCCCTGCGCGACGGGGGAAGAGGCGTGGTCAATTGCTGCGGTGTTGAAGAGTATTGGTTTTGGGCCTGATGAGGTTCAGGTTGATGCGATGGATATCCATGCCGCCGCCATCGAGACCGCACGGCGGGGGCTTTATCCGGCCAGACGGTTGCGGCTCTGTGGTAAGGAGCCCTGGTACTCGTGGCTGACGCCAAAAGATGGCCTCATTACCATCGATTCCGACCTCAAGGCCCTGGTCACCTTTATGACGGTGAATGCAACGGACCGTGACGCGATGCTCCAATGTCGCCCCTATGACGTGATATTTTGCCGTAACATGCTGATCTATATGCATGGCCGGGCGCGTTTTACCGTGCTTCAAACCTTGCTGATGCGCCTTCAGCCTGAGGGTTTACTGTTTTTGGGGCATGCAGAACAGCCCTCGCCTGAGCTTGATCTTATGAGGGCTTCACGGGAGGGGGCTTTTGCCTGGAAGCGTTCGCCAAAGGCGCCGCTGCAGCCGTCATCTCCTTTGGATAAAAGGCTACGGGTCGTGCCAAAGGTCAAGCGGCCAGCCCCCTTAATGGCGCGTGCCCGAGGGCGAAACTCAGTTTCGACGTCGGCCACGCCTCAGGTGAGCCTCGCTCCCAAGGAGATCTTTGAGGAGCACGTCCTTTGGAAGGAGGCCCTGGCCTTGGCCGATCAAGGACGCTTGAAAGAAGCTTATGAGCGAGTGGGGCCCTTAGAATTGCAGCATGGAATGAATCCCGATCTTCAATGTTTCGCCGGTGTTCTCTTGGGGGCTCTCGGGCACATCTCTGAGGCCATGGCCCGCTTTCGCCGGGCGCTGTATCTCAATCCACAGCATTCGGAGAGCCTGTTGCATCTTCTGCTTCTGTTGGAAGAAAAGGGAGAACATGAGGCCGCGGAACGATTGAAATCTCGTTTGACAGACTCCTGATGCCATGGACCTAAACCTCGCTAACGAGACGCTACCCGATGAGTGCTGGAAAGCAGTGGGCATTTGGGGTGACCGTCTTTGCCCTGAGTTGGCCGAGTACGTTCATTGCAGGAACTGTCCGGCCTATGGTGTGGCCGGTCGCCAGCTCTTAGACCGGCCGCCGCCGTTGGATTATCTGGATGAGATGACCGAGCGGGTCGCCCAGATTCCTGATGTCGTGGATCAAAATCCACTCAAACTGCTGGTCTTTAGGGTCGGCGGTACTTGGCTTGCGCTACCGTCCATGGTGATCGAGAAAACCCTCGCACCGGCGCCGGTCATCCCCATTCCGGGCCGCAGTAACCGCCATTTTCTGGGTCTGGTCAATACCTTGGGCGAGTTGCGCCTTTGTATGACGCTGGAGCATTTCATAGAGAGTGAATCGGAGAGCGAGCCTTTAGCCCCCTTGGCGCGCGTCTTTCCGAGGATGCTGATCGTCAAGTTAGAAGGCGATCGTTGGGTGTTTTCGGCCGATGA
>JBEIRQ010000306.1:0-2586 GCA_040375885.1 Methylococcus sp. | reverse complement strand
CGAATCACGGGAACAAATGATGGCTCAGACCGGGCGACTCCCGGATGCTTTGGTCGCCTGTGTTGGCGGTGGATCGAATGCCATTGGGCTCTTTCATCCCTTCATCGGCGATACCGAGGTCGCCATGTATGGGGTTGAGGCCGCCGGTGATGGCATCGAGACCGGACGTCATTCGGCCCCGCTGTCGGCCGGACGTCCCGGGGTTCTCCATGGTAATCGGACGTATTTGATCGAAGACGATGATGGCGAAATTATCGAGACGCATTCCATTTCGGCAGGTCTTGACTACCCGGGTGTGGGTCCTGAGCATGCTTGGCTAAAAGACATTGGGCGGGCCCACTATGTGGCGATCACTGACACTGAGGCGATGGAAGGATTTCATGCCCTGACTCGGATGGAGGGGATTATTCCCGCCCTCGAATCGAGTCATGCGGTCGCTTATGCGATGAAACTAGCGCCGACCCTTGATCGGGACCAGCAGATCCTGATTAATCTGTCAGGGCGTGGTGACAAGGATATCAATACTATTGCTGCCAGAGAGGGCATTACGCTGTGAGCCGACTCACCCAACGCTTCAATGATCTCCGTCAACGGGGACGCACTGCACTGATTCCCTTCATCACGGCGGGGGATCCTGATCCCTCGTTTACCGTCCCGGCGCTGCATGCCCTGGTCAAAGCGGGTGCTGACATTATCGAGGTCGGCGTTCCCTTCTCGGACCCGATGGCCGATGGCCCGGTGATTCAAAGGGCCAGCGAACGCGCTTTGGCCCATAAGATGAGCCTTCGAAAGACCCTCGAACTGGTTCAGCAGTTTCGAATGGACGATCAGGAGACACCGGTCGTCTTAATGGGCTACCTGAATCCGATTGAGGCGATGGGCTATGAAGCCTTTCGGGATCAGGCGATGGCTTCAGGGGTTGATGGGGTCTTGACCGTTGATATGCCGCCTGAAGAGGCGAGCGAATTTTTGGAGCTTCTGAAGGCTTCGGACATTGATCCTATTTTCCTTTTGGCGCCCAATAGCACCGAAGCCCGTATCCAGAAGATGGGCGCGATGGGCCGCGGTTATCTTTACTATGTTGCCCTTAAAGGGGTGACCGGTGCCGGTCACTTGGACCTCGCCAATGTTGAGAAGAAATTGAAGGAGATTCGGCAGTGGACGTCTTTGCCGTTGGCCGTCGGCTTTGGGGTCAAGAATGCTGAAACTGCGGCCGCTATCGGCCAGCTCTCAGAAGGGGTCGTGGTCGGTAGCGCGCTGGTCAGTCAAATTGAGGCGGCCCAAGAAGACCCCTCAGCCGCGCTCTTGGGCATGACAGACCTGATTTCTTCCATGCGCGATGCTTTGGATGCAGCGTCTGGTTCTCTTGTCTGATTATTGGAGAAGTTGATTGTGAGCTGGTTTCATAAACTGGTCCCCTCGAAGATTCGGACGGAGGCTTCAACCAAAGGAACGATTCCTGAGGGTCTTTGGAGTAAGTGCCCGAGCTGCAATGCCATTCTTTATCGTTCTGAGGTAGATCGCCATCAGTCGGTCTGTGCAAAGTGTGGCCACCACATGCGCCTCAGCGCGAGGAAGCGGCTGCATGCTTTCCTCGATCCTGGCAATCGGATGGAGCTTGCAGAATCCTTGGTCTCGGTCGATGTACTGAAATTCAAGGACAGCAAAAAATATAAAGATCGTCTCCTGCAGGCTCAGAAGTCCTCCGGTGAAAAAGACGCCTTGATTGTTGTTGCCGGCCATCTTGAGGGTCGTCCTTTGGTCGCCGCCGCGTTTAATTTCGAATTTATGGGTGGGTCGATGGGCTCTGTGGTGGGCGAGCGATTTGTCCGTGGCGTTAACCACTGCGTGGACCATCGGGTGCCCCTGGTGGTCTTTTCTGCCAGTGGCGGTGCCAGAATGCAGGAATCCCTCTTATCCCTGTTTCAGATGGCCAAGACCAGTGCCGCCCTGGCCCGCATGGCCAAAGCGGGGGTCCCCTTTATCTCGGTGATGACCGATCCGACGATGGGCGGCGTTTCAGCGAGCCTTGCGATGCTGGGTGATATCAATATTGGTGAGCCGGGTGCCCTGATTGGTTTTGCAGGTCCAAGGGTGATTGAGCAGACCGTTCGCGAAAAGCTCCCAGAAGGGTTTCAGCGTAGCGAGTTCCTCTTAGATCATGGAGCCATCGACATGATTGTTGATCGCCGAGAAATGCGAACCACGATCGCCTCCT
The DNA here is from genome assembly GCA_040375885.1 of Methylococcus sp. Classification (GTDB taxonomy): domain Bacteria; phylum Pseudomonadota; class Gammaproteobacteria; order Methylococcales; family Methylococcaceae; genus UBA6136. The sequence goes on along the minus strand of JBEIRQ010000306.1, from coordinate 368 downwards.
TGTTGGCCCACCTCATGGCCGATACCGGAGCCGGTTATACAGATGATCAGCGCCTCATGCTGAGTCCGGCTGAAGACTCTCAAAACGCCCACTGATCCATGGCCTTTCAATCCCTGGCCGACTGGTTGGCCTGGCAGGAGACCCTCCATCCCCAGACCATTGATATGGGTCTAACACGGGTGAAAAGAGTTTTGGAACGGATGCACCTTCTCGATGCATCCAAGCTGACCATCAGTGTGGCCGGCACCAATGGCAAGGGATCGTGTGTGGCGATGCTCGATGCGATCTTAAGGGCCGGCGGTTATCGGGTGGGTATCTACACCTCACCCCATCTCCTGAAATACAACGAACGGATCCGTATCGATGGT
>JBEIRQ010000133.1:0-5041 GCA_040375885.1 Methylococcus sp. | reverse complement strand
TTTTAGAGGCTATGGATCAGGTTATGCATCGAAAATTGAACGTCATATCATAGTTGGTGTTGGCCTAAATGAAGGAAATTTTCCACTTGCCCTTAAAGCGGCCGGGACAGTACTTGAAGTGGTGGGTGTTGATCACGATCAAGACAACCTCAATGAGGCCTTGCGATTAGGCATTATAGATCGGGGTGAGATCGATCTGGTTGAAGGTGTATTTGGGGTGGATCTCGTCGTCTTTGCTGCACCCGTTGGCGCCATGCCGAACATCTTCAAGACCCTCCAGCCGGTCTGGAACTCTGAGGTGATCTATACCGATACAGGCAGCACGAAGGGCGATGTTATTGCCAGTTTGGTAGAAGTCTTTGGAGGGGTCCCAAAAAACTTCGTCCCCGGTCATCCTATCGCAGGGGCGGAGAGATCTGGGGCAGCCTCCGCCTCATCTGACCTTTTTAAAGGCCGCCGAGTCATCTTGACGCCCATGGTCACAACGTCGTCAAAGGCCCTTCAAACGATTGAAAGGCTCTGGCACGACGTTGGTTCTTGCGTTCATGAGATGGAGGCGACGCACCATGATCAGGTTCTAGCAGCAACCAGCCATCTTCCTCACGTGCTCGCTTTCGTATTGACAGCCATGTTAGGACGACAAGATGAGAAGCAGGAAATCTTTCAATTTGCCGCGGGTGGATTTAGAGATTTCACTCGGATTGCATCGAGTGATCCTACGATGTGGGTCGACATTTGTTTTGCCAATCAGCAAGAAATTATCACGCTCATTGAGTCCTATCGCGATGCGCTTAGTCAAACGGCCGATTTTCTTAGAAACGGCGACGCTGAGCGCTTGCTGAAACTCTTTCAAGATGCCCGCGCGGCACGCCAACGCTTTATCGATCAAGTGGAAAAATAAGCATGCATCACAATAAGGTCACTTTTCAGGTTCAACCCGGCGGCTCGCTTCAAGGCGAAGCCAGAGTGCCAGGCGACAAATCCATTTCCCATCGCTCGATTATGCTCGGATCTCTTGCCGAGGGGGTCACCGAGGTGACTGGCTTTCTAGAAGCTGAAGATTGTCTGTCGACCATGAAAGCGTTCAAATCCATGGGGGTCCGGATCGAGGGCCCGACGGCGGGGAAGGTGACCATTACGGGTGTCGGCCTTCATGGCCTCAAGGCGCCAAAGGAGCCTCTCTACCTCGGTAATTCTGGCACCTCGATGCGCCTCCTTTCAGGTCTTCTGGCAGGTCAATCGTTTGACGTCATTTTGACTGGAGATGAATCCCTGTCGAAGCGACCGATGAAACGAGTCACGGATCCTTTGCGTCAGATGGGTGCCACGATCGAGACGACCGATAAAGGGACCTCCCCGTTGAAGGTTCATGGTGGTTCTCCTCTCAAGGGTATTCACTATGAGATGCCGGTCGCCAGCGCCCAAGTTAAATCCTGCCTGCTACTCGCGGGTCTTTATGCGGAAGGGACCACATCGGTTCATGAACCAGCGCCGACCAGGGATCACACTGAACGGATGTTATCTGGCTTTGGATACCCCTTAAAGCGGCTTGGACAAACCGTTTCGGTTCAATCAGGCGGCACCTTGACGGGCTGTGCTATTGATGTCCCAAGTGATATCTCTTCGGCCGCTTTCTTTATGGTGGGCGCTTCTATAGCGAAGGATGCCGATGTGACCCTGCGGCATGTTGGAATGAATCCAACGCGAACGGGTGTCATCGATATTCTTAAGCTCATGGGCGCTGATATTGAGATCATCAACGCCCGTGAAGTCGGTGGTGAACCGGTCGCTGATCTTCGAATCAGATCCGCGAGCCTTAAAGGGATTGCCATTCCTGAACATTTAGTGCCGTTGGCTATTGATGAGTTTCCCGTGCTGTTCGTCGCTGCGGCCTGCGCCCAAGGGAAAACGGTCTTAACGGGCGCTGAGGAATTAAGAGTCAAGGAAAGTGATCGCATTCAGGTGATGGCCGATGGGCTCAAGATCTTAGGTATCGATGCGGAGCCCACACCGGATGGCATGGTGGTTATCGGGGGATCACTCGGCATGGGTGTGGTGGAGTCCCACGGTGATCACCGGATTGCCATGGCCTTTTCGATCGCTGGCCTTCGAGCCGGCGGTCCCATCACCATTCATGATTGCGCTAATGTGAATACTTCTTTTCCTACCTTCGTGACCCTGGCCCAACGCTTGGGCCTTGACGTCAAGACGATCGAAGGTAATGCAAAATGACCGTCATTCCTCCGGTCCTTGCCATTGATGGACCCAGTGGCTCCGGCAAGGGGACAGTCAGTCGCGCGGTGGCAAAGGCACTAGGTTGGCATTTTCTCGACAGCGGTGCCATTTACCGATCCTTGGCGTTTGCCGCGATGCAATCTAGGGTTCACCTCGAAGACGAGTCATCCCTAGTGGATCTTGCCCTTGTCATGGATCTCGTCTTTACTGCCGATGATCCTCCCAAGGTCTTGCTCAATGGGGTCAATATTGCTGATGAGATTGGGACCGAAACGGTCGGCAACGCGGCCTCTTGTGTCGCCCAGTTAAAAGTCGTCCGTCAGGCACTCCTTCAAAAACAGCTCGGCTTTAGAGCCTTACCCGGTTTAGTCGCCGATGGTAGGGATATGGGCTCGGTCGTGTTTCAGGATGCCCCTTTCAAGGTGTTCTTGACAGCGAGTGCAGAGGTGAGAGCTAAAAGGCGCCTTAAGCAGTTGAAGGATAAGGGGCATGATGTTAATCTTAGCGGCTTGATTCTGGAGATCGAAGAGCGAGATCGTCGCGATCGTGATCGGGCCGAATCCCCACTTGTTAGGGCTGAAGGCGCCGTTCTGATTGATTCATCTGACCTTCCTATTGATGAGGTCATTCGTCGGGTGATGAACGTGGTAGAACCTGTTCTTGGTTGACCAGATCATTGGCCACCAGTCTATCTGGTGTTTTTTACATTAAAAAGTCGTCTCGTTTCCTAGTGAATCGTGATGCATTCTGAAGATTGTTATGAGCGAGAGCTTTGCTGAACTGTTTGAACAGAGTCTGGCCCAGGCCGAAATGCGTCCTGGAAGCATCATCCGTGGCATTGTGGTTGATATCGGCCCTGATGTGGTCGTGGTCAATGCGGGCCTCAAGTCAGAAGGTGTGGTGCCAAAGTGGCAATTCCTTGATGCTGATGGACAGATTGAAGTCAGTATTGGTGACACGGTTGAATGTACCCTTGAGTTGCTGGAAGACGGCCTCGGTGCAACGCTTTTATCCCGTGACAAGGCAAAGCGCCTCAAGGCTTGGACCGACCTCGAAGAAGCCCATGAGCAGAACGAAACGGTCGTGGGTCGCCTAACCGGTAAGGTTCGTGGTGGCTTCACTGTCGCTATCGGTGCTCTAAGAGCCTTCCTCCCAGGTTCTCTTGTCGATGTTCGACCAGTTCGTGATACCGCATACCTTGAAGGTCGCGATCTCGAATTCAAGGTCATTAAAATCGATCAAAAGCGCAATAACGTGGTGTTGTCCCGTCGTGCGGTGGTCGAATCAGAATTTAGTGCTGAGAAGGAAGCGCTTCTTGAGAATCTCAAGGAAGGTGCGATTGTCACCGGTGTGGTTAAGAATCTCACTGACTACGGTGCCTTTATTGACCTCGGTGGGGTTGATGGCTTGCTGCATATCACCGATATGGCTTGGAAGCGGGTCCGTCATCCTTCAGAGGCTGTTGAAATTGGCCAGGAAATCCAGGTCAAGGTCCTCAAGTACGATCAAGAAAAGAATCGTGTCTCTCTCGGTCTTAAGCAGTTGGGCGAAGATCCATGGCTCAATATCGCTCGTCGTTACCCTGCGACAACCCGTCTCTTCGGCAAGGTTAGTAACCTCACGGATTACGGCTGTTTTGTTGAGCTTGAAGAGGGTGTTGAAGGTTTGGTTCACGTCTCTGAAATGGATTGGACGAACAAGAACGTCAACCCATCGAAGCTGGTTCAATTGGGCGATGAATGTGAAGTCATGGTCCTTGATATTGACGAAGAGCGTCGCCGTATCTCACTCGGCATGAAGCAGTGCAAGACCAACCCTTGGGACGAATTTGGGACGACCCACAATAAGGGTGACAAGATCAGTGGGACCATCAAATCCATCACTGATTTCGGGGTCTTTATTGGACTTGATGGCAATATCGATGGCTTGGTCCATCTTTCAGATATCTCCTGGAACGTTGCAGGAGAAGAAGCCATCCGCAATTACAAGAAGGGTGATGAGGTTGAAACCGTTATTCTTGCGATAGATCCTGAGCGTGAGCGGATCTCCCTCGGTATCAAACAGCTGGAGCAGGATCCCTTCCAGAACTACCTCGCGACCCACGAAAAGGGCGATTTGGTCAATGGTGTCGTCAAGGAAGTTGATGCAAAGGGCGCTGTTATCACGTTGGCTGATAGCGTTGAAGGTTACCTCCGTGCTTCAGAATTGTCCCGTGACCGCATTGAAGATGCTCGCACTCAATTAAATGTGGGCGATGAAATCGAAGCCAAGTTTATGGGCGTCGATAAGAAGAGTAAGTCTATTACGCTCTCTATCAAGGCAAAGGATCAGGCCGATGAAGTGGAAGCCATGAAGGGTTACACGCAAGCCGCTTCTTCAGCCATGCCGACCCTTGGAGATATCTTCAAGGAGCAGATGGAAAACAAGTAATCCTTGGAGTCCCTGGTGCATCTCTTTGACCGGGGACCTAATGGTGTGATCATGACTAAGTCCGATCTCATTCAGATCCTGAGTGCCCGATTTCAACATTTACCTGCCCGCGACATTGAGGCCGCGGTCAAGGGAGTGGTCGAACATATGGTGGAGACCCTTTCAGAAGGTGGTCGTATTGAAATTAGAGGATTTGGCAGTTTCTCTGTGCGTTTTAGGGCGCCTAGAATCGGCCGTAATCCGAAAACAGGAACCAAGGTAGAACTTGATTCCAAATACGTTCCTCACTTCAAGCCTGGTAAAGATCTAAAAGACAAGGTTAACCAACGCTGAATGGGGCGTGACATCAGAGACGCTGATCAAAAAGGTCATGCCT
>JBEIRQ010000152.1:0-4675 GCA_040375885.1 Methylococcus sp. | reverse complement strand
TCGATAAAGCCTGATCAACCGCACTCACCGGCGCTGGTGTAGGCGTCACAGTTCCAAAGTTCGGCACAGGCGCCCCTGGGGGAGAGTTCGGAGGGGCACCAGGGCCCGCCGCTGGCGCGCCTGATAACCGCGCCTCAAGATCATTCTGTCGACGCTCCAGCGCTGAATAATGTTCCCCCTCAAGACGACCCAGTCGATCAAGCTCATTCTTGAGTTCTTCGGCCGTTCCTCGGAGCTTTCTAACGTCCTCTCGGAGGCGATCCATGTCCCGTGACAGTTCCGTCAAGGGCTGGGCTTGAAGCCGTTTTTCAAGTCGAGCCACGCGGGAATCAAGCGTTGAGACGGCATAACCGGCCTCATCCTGTATCGATCCCTCATCCAGCGGTTCGGCGAAAACCGGACTGGCTAGAAAGAAGGCAAGCCAACAAAGACGATGAACGCGTGTCATAAAGGATCCTCGGATCAGCGGCCCTGGTAAATAATTTCGACTCGACGATTCCGTTGCCAGGTGGATTCATCATGTCCAGAGGTAGCGGGTTTTTCTTCACCATAACTGACGATCTGAAGTTGGCGATCACCCACCCCCTGAAGCCGCATACTCCTTGCAACCGACATGGCACGACGCTCTCCAAGGGCAATATTGTATTCGGATGAGCCCCGCTCATCGGCATGCCCCTGAAGAACCGCGGTGGCCTCTGGATGGCTCGATAAATATTCGGCATTACCGGTAACGACCGATTGATACTCGGGGAGGACATCATCACTGTCGTACTCGAAATAGATCACGCGTTTGGATGCGGGGCTTCCTGGGCCAGCGGCTCCACCCATCCCGCTCCTGCCTCGACCATAGCCATATTGACCGGTTTTGGCGCCACGCCCACCCTCTCGACTGGCCACGGCCTCATCCCCCCCCTCACCCTCCTCATTGACACCGCCCTTGGAACTGCAACCTAGGACGAGGAGCATCATCAAGACACTGAGAACACTTTTGAACATCTGCATCATCATTCCCTCTTGAGAATTAAGTTCAGGGCGACCAGGATGCGCCGCGAACATCACCGCCCTTGATCTTTAGATTCTGTTTGACTTTCCCGTCGATGGAGACCACGGCCAGTTGGTCATGGCCTCCGTCTTTTCGGCTATAGAGGATGAACTGCCCATTAGGCGCAAACGCCGGCGACTCATCCAGGCGACCGGCCGTCAGGAGTTTAATATCGCCACCCTCCGCATCCATCAATCCAATTCGGTAACCGCCATCGCCCCCATGCACCATGGCGATCTTGCGGCCATCGGGCGAGAAGACACCGCGCGCGTTGTAAGACCCTTCATAGGTCAAGCGCCGAGGTTCGCCGCCCTGCGCCGAGACCACATAGAGCTGCGGCTTGCCACCGCGATCCGACGTCAATACCAAAGAATGCCCATCGGGGGACCAGTTGGCCTCGGTTTCAATCGAGTCATCCTGTGTCACGCGGCGCAAAGAGCCCGAGATGACTTGGAGAATATAAATATCCGGACTGCCGTCCTTAGAGAGGGTCATCGCCAATTGGGATCCATCGGGGGACCACGAGGGCGCCCCGTTGATACCGCTGTGGGATGAGACTTTCTGGCGTTCACCGCTGCCGAGATTCTGCACAAATATGGCCGCTGCATGGTCTTCAAAGGAGACATACGCCATCTTCTTGCCATCCGGCGACCACGTCGGCGACATGATCGGCTCGGGTGATGTCATCACCACACGCGGATCCTCACCATCACTATCGGCGACCAACAGCCGGTATTCCCGATCATCGCCATAACCCGAAGCCGAGACATAGGCAACACGAGTATTAAAAACACCCCGCTCACCGGTCAACGCTTTGTATATAAGATCAGCAATCCGGTGTCCCACATGGCGCATTTCATTCATCTTGAAGGGAACTCGCTCCGAGAGGACTTCACGGCCCTGAATAACATCATAGAGAACAAATTCGGCCTGAAGTGTATCGCCCTGAGACCCTTGGAGAACCCGCCCGATGACCACATGTTCCTGACCCTGTTGTTGCCATAAAGGAAAATCGGGGGGCGTTGGCATCACCGGGTGCTCTGGAAAACGCGAAGCAGGCATCACGGCAAACTTTCCTGAACCTTCAAGATCCGCAGCGATCACCTGGCTGAGGCTCCCTGCAGAGACCCCCGATGCGCTGAAAGGAAGAACAGCAATGGGCATGGCGCCATCACCCCCTTGGGTGATATCGACCATCAGCTCCGCACTGACTGGGGAAAGCCCCACCAGAAACAGTCCACCCAGGAACCAGCAAAGGCTTAGAAGCGGTCTGATCTTCATGAAGGGTCCTCAGTTCACTCTGGACTAAAGCGAAAGGTCACCATTTGACCCAATAACTGGGCGGCTACCTGTTCATCATGGGGCATTGGAAAGGGGGCTGCTTTTCGAACCGCCGCTTCCGCCGAGCGCTCAAAGGCGGCATCACCGCCGGCACAATGGGCTTCAACGGTCGATACGCGCCCATCCGATTGGAGTCGCACCTGAATTTTACAGGACATTCCGGAGACTGCGGAGGTGGGCTTCAACCAGGCCTTTTCGACTCGAGGCCTAAAATACCGATTCACGAAAATCTGAGCTGCTTTTTCAGCCTGAGCCTCAACCGCCTTAGCCTCTTCACGCCGATGCGCCTCCTCCTGAGCCATAGAGGCTTGCAGAGCCTCCTTCCGCTGGGCCTCCTCGGCCTTCTGCTTTTGAAGCTCCTCGGACTTGCGCTTGGCTTCAGCCTCCCCTTTTCGCTGTTGCTCCTTTGCTTCAGCCGCTTTTTGTTTTAAGAGCAGCTCGGCCTTTTGGGCTTCCTCTTGGGCACTCTTTGCGGCCGCTTTCTCCTTAGCCTCTTTGATCAGCGCCTCTTTCTGCGCTTTTTGCTTCTTTTCCTGATCAAGCTGACTTTTGAGTTTGGCGTCCTCGGCTGCTTTTCTCCGCGCAGCCTCCTCATGGCGCTCGGCTTCCGCCTTCTTCTCCTTGGCAGCTAAGGCGGCCTTTTGCTGGGTTTCCGCCTGAAGCCGCGCTTGCGCCTCACGCAGCGTCTTCTCTTTCTGAGCGGCCTTGGATGCCTCCGCTTTAGACTTCCTTTCGGCTTTAAGGTCAGCCTCCTTTTGCTCAAGCGGAGGCCCTTGAAGCTCTTTTTTTGTCAAAGGTTTCGCGAGCGGCTTTGGCAGTGGCACGAGTGCCCTGGGCGTCTTTATTGCTGAGGGTTCAGGGGCGACCTCGATGCTTTGGGGCGCCTCTTCGGCACGTGGCCTCACAACCAAAGGATCATCCAGCATCACCGCCTCAATGATGTCAGGCTGGGGGGGAGGCTCTTTAGTCTTCAAAGATTCTGGCCCTAGCAGCAACCAAAGAAGAAGGAGGCCATGGAGGACGACTGACAACAGCACGGCGCCAGGACGACGCATCATCGGTCGACCCGTCATGGATCCGGAGGACGCGTCATCAGCCCGACGCTTGGGATTCCCGCCTGTTTGATCGCCGCCATGACAGCCACCACGCGACCATAATCGACTTTCTCATCACCCCGAATGAGAATCGGAACGTCCGCATCTCGCTGCCTCGCCGATACTAATTTTCCGGGTAGGTCCATATCGGATACCTCCACATCCCCGGTATTATCAAGATCCACAAAAAGGCGGCCATCGGCCTTGATGGAGAGAATAATCGGCATCGAGTCCTTCGTCTCGATCGTCTTCGCCTCGGCCTTTGGAAGATCCACCTCGACACCGGATTGGAGCATCGGTGCGGTGACCATGAAAATGATCAGCAACACCAGACACACATCGATGTAGGGGATGACGTTAATTTCGGCCATCGGTCGACGCCGACCATTTCGACCCGAAACGCCCACCCCATTCATTTGGTATGGGCCTTCCGATGGAGGAGACTCAGGAACTCATCGGCAAAAGCCTCATAGCGACCGGTCAACCGACCAATCTCGGTGGCGTATCGGTTGTAGGCCATGACCGCGGGAATCGCCGCAAATAAGCCCATAGCCGTTGCAACCAGTGCTTCGGAGATGCCTGGAGCGACCATAGCGAGGGTCGCTTGCTTGGCCGTTCCAAGCGATTGGAAGGAGCTCATAATGCCCCAGACTGTCCCAAAAAGACCGACATAAGGACTCGTCGACCCGACCGTGGCGAGGAAGGGCAAACGCTCGTCCAAGTGCTCCAGCTCACGATTCAAAGAGACCCTCATGATCCTTTGGGTCCCCTCCATCACCGCATCAGGCCCGATATTGGATTGCTGGCGAAGTCGGGCAAATTCCTTGAACCCTGCCATGAAAATATTTTCAAGACCCTCCGTGTCGTACTCCTCTCGAGACAACTGACGATAGAGGTCTAAAAGATCCACACCAGACCAGAAACGCTCCTCAAATTCGTCCGTCGTTTCTTGGGCTTGTTTGATGTCCCGGTATTTTGAAAAAATAAAGCTCCAAGAGGTTAGTGAGGCCAAGACGAGAATCGCCATGACGACTTTGACCACAGGGCTCGCATCGAGAATCAGCTTAAGAATGGATAGCTCTGAAGACATCGTTGGAATGACTTGTGATTTAAAAAACGTTGGTCAATCGGAATCCGTCTTAGGGGGGAGATACGCTTTCAGCTATGCCTCTATGATCGATGGCACCGCGATGGGCCT
>JBEIRQ010000023.1:0-11878 GCA_040375885.1 Methylococcus sp. | reverse complement strand
CTCCGCGGATGAATCTTAGGTACCGCGGCATCAGTTTATCGGCTTCCTCGGTGATGAAGACTTTTCGGACATAGAGGCGAACGCCATGCTTTGCATCCCGCTCCCAAAGATCAAAGGGTGCTGCCGAGGGGATGTAGAGGAGAAGGGTGTATTCATTATTACCTTCAACCCGACTATGAACACGGGCTAAAGGCGCCTGAAAGTCGTGGGAGACGTGCTTGTAAAAAGTCTCGTAGTCTTCATCTGAAATGTCATCGCGGCTCTTGGCCCAAAGCGCTGAAGCGCTGTTGACCGTCTCCCATTCTTCCTTAGGGGCTTCTTCATCCTCTTTAGGGTCGCCGTAATGCTCCTTTTGCATCTCGATCGGGAGTGCAATGTGGTCTGAGAACTTCCGGATGATGCTCCGAAGTTTCCAGCCATCCAAAAATTCATCTTCGCCTTCTCGGAGATGGAGGGTGATGGTCGTGCCGTGTGCCTTGAGATCAACATCCTCCAAGGTGTAGTCGCCTTCACCCTTGGATTCCCAGCGAACGCCCTGATCGGTAGGACTTCCAGCCTTCCGGGTCTCAAGGACGACCTGATCAGCGACGATGAAGGAAGAATAAAAGCCGACGCCGAATTGGCCAATCAGCTGACTGTCTCTGGCCTGATCCCCGGTCAGTGATTCGAAAAATTGCTTGGTACCTGAACGGGCAATGGTCCCAATGTTTTCGCGGACTTCATCCCGGGTCATCCCGATACCATTGTCCGTCAGCGTCAGTGTTCTTGCCTCTTTATCGAAGCCAATCCTGATTTTAAGGTCAGGATCACCTTCATAGAGCGCATCATCACTCAGGGCATTGAAGCGGAGCTTATCGACCGCATCGGAACCGTTTGAAATCAATTCCCGAAGAAAGATTTCCTTGTTGCTGTAGAGCGAATGGATCATCAGGTGCAGAAGCTGTTTAACTTCAGCTTCAAAACCCATCGTGACCTTTTTGTCCTGCGTTGTCATAGCGAGATCATGCCTCCAGAGGTTGAATAAGGATGAAAACCTGGTTTACCGGGAGGTTTGGGGGCAGCTTCGACCCTTTTCAAGAGGGCGAAGGGGGCTCTGGTTCCTGAAATCCGCCATCACGGACCATTTGCGCAAAAAGGCCATTGAGGGCAACCAACTCTTTAAAGGTCCCCCGCTCGATGATGCGACCTTGTTCAAGGACCAGAATCTGGTCGGCATGCGCGACGGTTGAGAGCCGGTGGGCAATGATAAAGGTGGTTCGGCCGCGGCGAAGGGCATCGAGGGCCCGCTTGATTTTAGCTTCCGTTCCGGTATCAAGCGCGCTAGTCGCCTCATCGAGGATCAGGATGGGGGCATTTTTGAGGAGGGCTCTTGCAATGGCTAGGCGCTGACGCTCGCCACCTGAAAGGGCGCCGCCCCTTTCGCCAATGATAAAGCCGAAGCCCCCGGGTTTTTTCTCGATAAATTCTTCCGCTTCGGCGAGCCTCGCTGCAGCGATGACCTCATCCTGTGTGGCACCGGGTCTTCCGATCAGGATGTTTTCCGCAATCGATCGATTGAATAAGCCTGCTTCTTGGAACACGATACCGATCGAATCTCTGAGAGATTTTAGGGTGACCTCCCGGATATCTTGGCCATCAATCGTGATCCGCCCTTGATCCGGATCTCTGAGCCTTTGGAGGAAAGTGAGGGTGGTGGTTTTGCCGGATCCCGTAGACCCCACCAAGGCAATGGTTGCCCCGGGGGGCACATCAAAATCCATGGAAAAGACACCTTGGGTGCTACCTGGGAATTGAAAGGAGATGTCCTCATAAATGACGCGGCCCCCATTCACCTTTAATTCAACGGCATCTGGCGCTTCCATCGCGGCGCCTGGGGCTTCAAGAAGATGAAAGAAATTCTGAATGGTCGGGGTCTGATTGAAGATCCTTGATACAAAGCTTGAGAGCTGGTCGAGTTTTCCGATCAAAAGGGTCGCAAAACCCACAAAGCTAACGATTTCACCGACCGTGACGGCACCCTTTTCGGCGAGGAGGGCGCCGACAGAAAAAATGGCCACCATGGTGATGGTGGCAGAGGCCCGGGTCATCACGGTCAAGATGGCCCACCAGGTGAGCACCGGGTACTGCACTTTCAGTAAATGGCCCATTAAGGATCTTAGCGCCGAAGTCTCAGCATGGAGTCGCGCAAAGCTTTGGACGACAGTGACGTTCCCAAGGACATCGCCGACCCGCCCAAAGACATCTTGATTGTAGCGTTCAACCGCATCTTGGCCCCCCGTGGTGCGCTGGACCACGATCACATTGGCGACCACATAAATGATGGAGAGTACCCCAAGGATTGCCGCCAGAAGGGGTTGCATCGCAATCGCCGTAGGAATCAGGAACCCAATGCTGACCAAGGCGGCTAGGTGCTCGCGAAGGAAGGTCAGCCACATCCAGAAGAGGGCATCGCTGCCCGCGAGGAGGGTCCTCACCACCGTGCCGGAGCCCCGTTCGGCGTGGAAGGCGACTGGGAGGGTAATCACCCGCTCAAAGACATTGGCGAGGACCGACAGTCTTTGCCGGTGTGCAAGGCGGTCGGCGGCTACCGCAACGACGACCCCTCCTAAGATGCTAAAGAGGCCCAGTCCTGCCCAGAGGCCGATCAGGGGGAAGGCCGCCTTACCGCCAGCCAGCGCATCAACCACACGCCCAAAGAGGATCGGCTCCAGCAGCTGGACGAGACCAATAGCGACATTGGCTAGGACCAGGCCGGATGCGAGCCATTTTTCAGGGGCGAGGAGGGAGAGTGCTTTAAGATAGGTTCTTAAGAGGTTCACGGGTCTTTTTTGATCAAGGCCTAGTTTGTAAAGCGACCTTGGTGATGCCTGCGTGCTGGGCGATGGCGAGCACTTCGGCGGCTTTGCCGTAGGAGACCTTTTCATCAATCTCAAATTGCACGGTTAAATCAGCTTGTTGGCTGATGCGTTGCTGCAGGATCGTCGCCAGTGATTCGGCGGTCTCAGGTTTTCGGTCAAGGAAAATCTGCCCGCCGGCATCGACGCTGATCAGGGTCAAAGGCTGGTTTGGGGCTGGGGCGGCCGAGACGGTTTTAGGTAGCGCAACCCCGACTGACTGAGTTAAGAGGGGGGCGGTGACAATGAACACCACCAGCAAAACCAACATCACGTCCACTAAGGGGGTGACGTTGATTTCGCTCATCATGCTCTGATCGTTCTTGTTGCCAAAGGCCATCTTAGCCCCCCTTTTTTAATGAAAAACCTGTTTTGAGGGCTAAATGGAGGAAGTCTGTGGCGAAATTTTCAAGATCCGCTTCCTCCAGTTTGACCCGTCTCAAGAAGTAGTTATAAGCGAGAACCGCAGGGATCGCAGAAGCGATGCCGATGGCGGTTGCAATCAAGGCTTCTCCAATGGGGCCGGCGACAACATCAAGGCTTGCTGAGCCTGCCTTGCTGATGTCTTTGAGGGCATGCATGATGCCCCACACCGTTCCAAAAAGGCCGATGAACGGGGCGGTACTGCCAATACTGGCGAGAATGGTGAGCCCCTTTTCGATTTCATGGCGTTCTTGTTGGATCCTTTGACGGAGGCTTCTCTCGAGGATGTCCTGGCGGTCACCGCTCGCCGCAAGCCTCGGGGCATTATCCGCATGCGTCTCCTCAAGAACGTCAAAGCCCGTTTTGGCAATGCGGGCCAGCGGTCCTTGAAGGCTGCTGAGATCCCTCGCTGCAGCGAGGCTTGGCGCGCTCCAAAAGGCCAGACTATAAGCGCGGTTTGCCGCCTTGAGACGCCATTGCTCGATGGTTTTCATCAGGATGATGGCCCAGGCTAGAACTGAGAAGCCGATCAGTAGCCAGAGGGTCAGATTGACGATATGGCTCGATGCAAATTCACTCATGATGTTGTCCTCAGGTGGGTTATGGGGTTTCCAACAGGTTGAAATTAATGGGCACGTTGACCAGGCTGTCGACCGGTTGACCGCCCCTTTTGGCGGGTACGAAATGCCACTGCCGGACCGCTTCAAGGGCCGCTTCGTCCAATATCTCATGGCCACTACTGGTTTGAATGCTAACCTCACTCGCCGCCCCGCTGGCGAGCACCTTGACCTTTAATATCACCTTACCTTCCCATTGTCGCCGCTTCGCCATGGCGGGATAGAGAGGCTTTGGGTTGTGAAGATAGGCCGCATTCGCCTTAGGGCCCTCATAGGCGCCGCTCCCTGTCGTTTGATCCTTGGGCGTCGCTGAAGGCTTCGATGGGGTGTTTGATGGGGCACTTTCCTTCGGCCGTGCGTCAGTCTCAGAGGCTTTCTTTGGGACGTCTGACTTCTCTTGGACTGGCCTTTCAAGGGGCGGCACCGGCGCTTCTTGAGGTGGTTTCGTGACCTTCGGTTTTGAAGGAACAAAGCGGTTGGGATCCTCTTCGAGAGGTTTCCTAGGTAGCGGTTTTTTAGCAGGCTCAGAGGACGGTACTCTTTTTGGAGGCTGTGGCTTAGGGGGCGCCGCGGGAACGTTTGGCTTTGGAGGCGCAGCCTCTGGGGGGGCTGCGATGGGCACAGGACTTGGGGCTGGCAGCAGAAGGACATCGATCGGTGCCTTTGGTTTTGGCAGCGTTTCAGGCGCCATCTCCTGTCGCTGTGAGAACCACCAGAAGGCACCGTGGATAACGAGTGATAGCAAAATAGACAGGGGCAGCAGCCCGACTCTTTGATATCTCGGCGTTTGCTGCTGGCGGTAAGGCCCTTTTTGGTCCATCCCCATCGCTAGCGCCGCCAGAAAGCAGGGGTTAACAGAATCAAAGCGGTGAAAATTTCAATGCGTCCAAGGAACATGGCCAGCGTCAGGGTCCAGGTCTGGACATCGGTGAGCCCCGAGAAGTTGCTGGCGGGCCCAACGTCTCCAAGCCCAGGCCCTGCATTATTTATGCAGGCAATGACCGCAGAGAAGGCGGTGATGAAATCAAGTCCTGAAATAATCAAGACAAATGTCAGGATCACAACGGTCATAAAGTAGGCAAAGATAAATCCAAGGACCGAGAGAATGATTCTTGAATGGATCACTTGTCCTGCCAATTTAAGGGGATTTACCGCATGGGGGTGGGAGAGGAGAAACATCTGCATTTGGCACTGCTTTAGAAGGATCAAGGACCTCATCATCTTGATGCCGCCGCCGGTGGATCCCGTGCAAACCGCGATGCAGCTGATAAAGAGCATCCAAAGGGGGGCAAACAGCGGCCATTCATTAAAATCTTGGCTTGCAAAGCCGCAGTCGGTTCCTATCGACACTAAATTAAAACTGGTGTGCCGAAGGGCTGTCCCAAAACTTTCATAAGTCCCCATCTGCCAGAGATAGAGACTCACGCCAAAGCAACTTCCGAGGATTAGTATGAGATAAGGCAAGGCCTCCAAATCTCGCTTGTAGGGTTCAAGGCTTTTATCCCTAAAGGCGACAAAGTGGGTCGCGAAGTTCATCCCGGCGATCAGCATGAAAACGATCAGAACGCCCTCAATCTCTGGAGAGTTGAAGAATCCGATACTCGCATCATGCGTTGAAAAGCCGCCAAGACCCATGGTCGCAAAGGCATGACAGATGGCGTCCAGCCAGTCCATCCCGGCCCACTTCAAAGACAGCATGCAGGCCAAGGTAATCAGCGCGTAGGTCAGCCAGAGGTTCTTTGCCGTCTCGGTAATCCGAGGAGTCAGTTTGCTGTCCTTTACGGGACCCGGTGTTTCTGCAACATAAAGTTGTCGTCCGCCAACCCCAAGGATGGGCAAGATAGCGACGACCAGAACGATGATCCCCATCCCGCCGAGCCAGTTCAGTTCATGACGCCATAGATTGATGGCGGCCGGCAGGTAGTCGAGGTTGGTGAGAACGGTGGCCCCTGTGGTCGAGAGGCCTGACATGGTTTCAAAGTAGGCATCGGTGAAGCTCAGAGTTTCAAGGGATGCGGTTAAGGGGAAGGTTGAGAAAGCCGCCATCCCAAGCCAGGCAAAAACGACCAGCACAAAGCCATCCCGGGATTTCAGTTCAGTTTGAAACGAACGGGTCAGAAACCACAGGAGTAGACCCACCCCTAAGGTAATGGTCATCGCGTTGATGAAGGCCGCAAGGCTGCCATCGTCATAGATGATCGACGTCATAATCGGGAGCAGGTAGGTCATGCTGAAGACCGCCAGCATCAGGCCGAAGATTCTGATCAGAGAGAGCAGCTTGATCACGGTGCCATCCGGGTTTCGTTCGCTCGATCTTTCTCGCCTGACGGGGTCTTGGTCACCTCAGTGGCCGTCATCAGCCCCTGATCGTCAAACCAGACCGTCACGGTCTTTAAGGCTTTACTCGATTCAAGATCTAAGTCATCGGCCATAAAATCCTGATCGTGAAATCGGCCCTCTCTCTCTGGTTTATCGTATTGAGGACGCTGTCGAGAGAGCGAGGTCACCAGGGTCCAAAGCATCCAAGCGATCAGAATGCCAAGGATGGTTAGCCCATACATCTCTAAGAGTTCAATGAGGCTCTTATAGCCGCCGAACCAGCGGACTTCTGCGGAAAACTTCCGCACCCCCATGAGCCAGCCACTCAGAGAGACCAGAGGGATGAGGAAATAGATCCAAAGACTCCAACAGGCGATCGCGACAAACAGGGAGCCGAGGCGCTGGCCAAAGCTCTGAAGGTGGGGCATTTCAATGATCAGATCGTCCTGTTTCATCGCTGGCGAAGTCCTCGATCGACAGTGACCCAAACGGCACGCTGGCCGCGTTTTTTTCTGACAGCCTTAAAAAAGCCGTTGACTGTCGTGCCGACATTGATCAGCCAATAGGCGATCGGATACCAAATCATCCAGAAATAGTAACGGGCCAGGCCCCCAGCCCGGCGCTCATAGCGAGAATCAATCAGAAGGCTCGTAGCGAACTGGATCAAGCAGGTGATGCTCAGCAGCATGCTGGTCCAGCTAGGAGAAAGATCTTCTAATTGTTCCTTCCTTGTTTCGTGAAACAGTTCAAGAGGCAGGAGCAAGATCGTTGCCAGCACCATGAACGACCAGCTGATGCTGATGACGGATTCGGCATAAAGGGGCCACATGGCTCTGGAGCGCCATTGGGTGATGGGTTTGAAGTAGCGAAACAGGACCTCGACCCCGCCTTGGGCCCAACGGGTCCTTTGCTTCCAGAGACCATTAAGGGTTTCAGGCATCAACACCCAGCACAAGGCATTGGGTTCAAAGCGGATCGACCAACCGGCAATTTGGAGTTTCCAGCTGATATCAATGTCTTCAGTGACCATATCAGGGCTCCAGTAGCCCACCTCTCGAAGGGCGCTTTTGCGGAAGGCGCCAATGACGCCTGAGATGGTGAAGACTCTGCCATAAAGCCGCTGGGCCCGTTTGATCATGCCGACGATAGCTGAAAACTCGCCGACTTGAACCCGGCCCAACAAGGTGGAGCGATTACGGATTCGAGGGTTGCCGGTGACGGCGCCGACCTCCGGGTGTTCGAGGAAGTGCCGGATCATCCAGCTGATCGCATCGGGCGATAAAAGAGCATCTCCATCAATACAGAGAAGATACTCGCTGGCGCTGAGGAGGGATGCGGTCCGAAGGCCCACCGCCTTACCTTGATTGGTGGCGAGATTGATCACCCGAAGGTTTGGATGAATCGCCGCCAATTCAAGGAGGATATCAAGGGTGTTATCGCGGCTGCCGTCGTTGATCGCAATGATGTCGAAATCAGGATATTGCTGCTGAAGGCAATAGGCGATGGTGTCCCTAATATTGTCCGCCTCATTGTGGCAAGGGATCAAAATGGAGACGGGCGGTGTTTCAAGGAGACTCGGGGGGTTCCCATTGCCGCCACCTCCCTGCCGTTCAAAACGCCAGTAATAAACCACCGCGCCAATCATCCAGACATAGGCCATGAACAGCGGGTAATAGAACATGAAGCGGGCGAGAGAGTCATCCACCAAGGCCCACTCAGGCCAGGCGATCAGTTGACTGAGGGCTTCCTTGAAGAAGGATATGGCCTCTCTACCGGCAGGGATCAAGCGCTGCAATAGATGGTCTTGGAGTGATTCCTTCATGATCGTTATGGCGTCACATCCACCTTGAAGACCTTTTGTAAGGTCATGATGTCGGGATGATTCGCATAGAGATTATCGGGATAGTAGCCAAGGTGGTGGGCGCCTTGCCGCTTTAGCTGTTCTATCTGCTGGGTAAAGATGCTCATCGCAATCGGTTGCTGAGTGTTCCAGTCAAAGGGTTGCAGCTCGAAAATCACGTGTTCGAGACCCTGTGGTGTTTTAGCTACCTTTTGACCCAGGTCTCGAAGCCATTGGTCTGGCTTTTCGGCTTTCTCCATAAAAGGCATCGCTTCAATGGCGACATAATCGTAATGGTTCAGGAAGCCTTCGAGGGATTGTGCATACCATTCCTCACTATCCGGCATCAAGACGGGAAGGGCATAGAGGTTCCGGGCCGTTTTGAGGTAAGGGCGCCACAGTAAACTGCGTTCGGTCAGGTAGTCGGTGAACTGCAGCATGAGATCCGTTTTAAGGCGGGCCCATCGCAGTCTCATGGCGGGGGTGCCATGGAGGGCTTCAAAATTATCTGGGAGTCCCCACACATCATGGGTCATGGTCACGGCTGCCGGTGAGACGTCTTCAAAGTCTGAAAGAATGCCATCGTCATGAAACAGGAGCCCATCAAAAGAGCAGTGTTTGGCGAGATCTTCAAAAAGATCGCCGACCCAACGGCGACCTTCCGGGCTGAAGGGGGAAATCCGTTGATAGATGTGGCTGGCTGGCTGGGGTTTTCCATCGCGCCATTCCATGACGCGCCACTCTTCAGGAAGATCCGCCTTGTAAGCCATCATCGGCATCCAGGCATAAACCTTGACGCCGGCTCGGGTTTTTAATTGCCAGGCCGCTCGGCTAAAGAGGTCACTCTTCACCGGAAGATGGCGATTAGGAAAATAAAGGGCATCCGCATTACCGTCTCCATCGGGGTCTGCAAAGGCCTGCAGGAAGACGGTATTGCCGCCACTTTCGCGAATCCTTTCGACCAGCAAGCCGAGGTTCTTTTCGGTCTGCTCAGGATCCTTATCGTCAATCGCATCGAGATCGACGTGGATCACCCGAAGGGGACGATCGGCCCGGAGTCCCTTCACGATCTTGGCGAATTGCTTCTGATCGGGATCGTCTGCGATCAACAGTCGCCGCATGGCTTTGAGGTCCGCGAGGGTGTTGGTGCCGTCCCAAAGCGCCATGGTATAGGGCATTCCTACCGCCCTTGCCGCGCTTAAGAGGCCGTCATTGTATTCGCCGAAAGGCCAGACCATGACGCGCGGACGAATTCCGGCATGCTGCCAGATGAAGTCGGCGCTCTTGCCGATGGCGAGGTGGACCCGTTGTCGGTATTCCTCATCATCCTCATATTGACCGAGATCGGTGTCATAGGCATGGGTGGTAGCAGCGGCCTGCTCATTGGCTTGGGGATTGGCGGTGACACCGCGGTGAAGGTCATAGCTATGGGAGGCGATCTCAACCAGCCCTGACTGTTTGAGTTCGCGAACCTCCGCCCAGGAGAGAAGCTCCTTGTTAGGAGGTCGCTCTTTGGCATCCGTGCTCTCCATCCAAGCCCCGACTAAGGCGACGCCGGCCGGGTAATGGTATTTCTTGAGGAGCGGGAAGACACGGGTGTAGAAGCTTTTATAGCCATCATCGAAGGTCAACAGGACCGCTTTGTCGGGAAGGGGTTTCCCGCCCTTGGCGGCTATCGTAATGTCTTCAAAACGAACGACCCGATACCCCTCTTTTTTGAGCCAAGCAAAATGGCTCTCGAAGTGGGCTTGACTTACAGCGACCCGATCAAAGGGAGGAACCCGCTCCTCTTCAGGAATGATGTCGTGGTAATTAAGGGCGATGAAGCTGTTGCTGCCGGAGACGGCCGGGGCTCCAAAGCAGCACAGCATGAGAGCCAGAAGAAGGCGAGGTGTCATCATAGGGGTTCAGCGAATGGAGAAAGCGCCTGGCCTCAAAAAAAGCGGGAATTGATAAAGAAATGAGTGGCGATGCTAGCGGCGTAACCTAAAGCAATGACGGGCGTCCATTTAAGGTGCGACACGAAAGAATAGAGCCCTCGGGTTTGCCCCAAAAGGGCGACACCGGCGGCAGAACCGATGGCGAGTAGGCTGCCACCCACCCCCGCGGTCAGGGTGACCAGCAACCATTGACCTTCAGAGATATGAGGCTCCATGGTCAGGACGGCATACATGATCGTGCCGTTATCAATAAATGCCGACACAATGCCGACCAAAACATTGGCGACGGTGGGATCAAGATCCGTGTAGAGCACATTCGAAGCAAGCGCAAGATAGCCGATATAGCTTAGACCACCGACACTCACCATGACCCCGTAGAAAAAGAGGAGGGTGTCCCATTCGAGGCGAGAAACATTATGAAAGACATCAAAAAAGTGTCGGTCTTCCTCTGAATCTTTGAGATCCAGTTCAACATCGTTCTCCATCACCAAGGTTTCAGCCTCTAAGATCAGTTCATCCTTATGGCGAGAACTGTATAGATAGTAGAAGTAGAAGCTCAGATAACTAAGACCTGCAAGCATACCGGCAGCGGGCGGAAGGTCGAGGAAGTTCTCGAAACAGACGGCCGTGGCTATCGTGAGGAAAAAAAGAGCGATGATGCCTAGGGCTCCCCGCCTAAGCGGCTTGGCTTCCGTTCTGGCGTCGGGATGACCCTTTGGAATCCAGAAATGCATGATGGAGGCCGGCACCAGGAAATTCACCATGGCGGGAATTAGAAGAGAAAAGAAATGTGCAAAAGGAACCACGCCCTTTTGCCAGACCAACAGCGTCGTGATGTCGCCAAAGGGACTGAACGAACCGCCGGCGTTGGTTGCTACGACGATATTGACGCAGGCAATGGTAATAAAACGCCGGTTGTCCTTCGTCATGGCGAGGACGACGGCCCCCATGAGAAGTGCCGTGGTCAAGTTATTTAATACAGAGGACATCATGAAAGACAGGATGCCTGAAATCCAAAACAGCTTTCGATAGCTGAAGCCTCGGCTGAGTAACCAGACCCTCAGGTTATCGAAGATGCCGCGCTGCTCCATGGCATTCAAATAGGTCATCGAGACCAAAATGAAGAGGAAGAGTTCGGCATAGACTTCAAGACTGGCCCTAAACGCGAGGCCTGATTTCTCCCCAAGACCTATTTTAGAGTAGACCACGGCGATGAGAACCCAGATCAAGCTGGCCGCGAAGACCATGGGTTTTGATTTTCTAAGCAGGGTGGACTCTTCGAGCATCGCGAGGATGTAGGCCAGAAAGAAGATCATCAGTGAACCATAGCCGACCCAGCTCTTCGTTAGATCGAGTGGCGGGAGTGATGCTTCTGCCGCCTGGGTCATCCCCGGTAGGAGGATAGCTGCGAGGCAGAGGAGAGTCTTGGCGATCGTGATATTCATGCGTGATGATCTTACTCTGGCGTCACGGGTCAGGTTGCTGCTTGGGATGGCCTTACCGATTCAAAGGGCCTTTTTAGCCCTCAAATCATACGCCAGCCCATACCAGATAAAAACGATTAGGGGGGGATTATTCCGGATCGTAGCCCGGCCGTCCCATGCTGTTGGGGTTGGTGATGCCCCAGTAACCCATATTGCCCCAAGCGCCAGAAGGCGCAAAGCCTGCCTGTTGGTTTTCGCTGATTTCATGACTGATCATCGCGCGGTTGGAATTGGCAAGATCCACCGAGAGTTTTTGCAGCTTCTCAAATTCCTGTTGGCGGCCGACATAGAGACAGCTACAGACGACCGGGTCTGGGTAGACGTAATAGGTGTTGTCGGGCCGTTGGAAGTGGCTCATGGT
>JBEIRQ010000316.1:0-2463 GCA_040375885.1 Methylococcus sp. | reverse complement strand
TATCCTTCTTTGTGGAAGGGGGTTCAGGGGGAGATGGATGGTACGCCTGATCAAAAAGACGCTTACGCCATCGCTCGGATGCTTGAAACCTTGGACCGGACAGAGGGACTCAAAGCCTTCTGGGGCCCACCCCAAGACCGTTGGATCAGGGATTTAGCCCTCAAGGAAGGTTGGATTTTTGGGGTCCCTTTTCCCTAAGTGATGGGCTGAAGTTTTATGCTTCAGGCTGCCAATGTTCAAGGAGTCTTCCTAGATCTGCCATACCCTTTTTAAGGTTCGCCTCAATGTCGGCCATGGTGATGACGCCCTGCTGTTTGCCAGCGGCCCAGTTGGCGACGACGGCACAGACGGCATAATCGAGTTGAATTTCACGGGCCAACGACGCTTCAGGCATCCCGGTCATCCCAACGAGGTCACAGCCATCCCGCTCCATCTTGAGGATTTCAGCCGGGGTTTCAAGGCGTGGCCCTTGAGTGCAGCCATAAACCCCACCTGCAACGACGGCAACGCCGGCGCGCTCGGCGGCATCGATCAGCGAATGGCGCATTGAAGCGGTATAGGGTTCGGTGAAATCGATATGGGTGACATGGTCGAGATCCTCATCAAAATACGTATGAGCACGCCCATCAGTGTAGTCGATCAATTGATCTGGAATCGCGATGACCGAAGGGCCCATGGGTGGAGTGATCCCTCCGACCGCAGCAATGGCGAGGACGCGGTGGACCCCGGCTTCCTTAAGTGCATAAAGATTGGCCCGGTAGTTAATCTTATGTGGAGGGATCACATGCGGGTTGCCATGGCGAGCCAGAAAAACGACGGATTGGCCAAACAAGGTGCCATAGAGAAGGTCTGCGGAGGGTTTTCCAAAAGGGGTTTCACACGCCTTTCGGTGTTCAATCTCAAAATGTTCGGGATGGGTAAGACCCGTTCCCCCTAGGATGGCTGTCAGTGATGTCATAACGCGGTGATCCAAGCTTCAGGCATTAATAAACCGTCTGGCAGGCATAAATTCCGGGCCAGTTGCGGAGATGATTTTTATAATCGAGACCATACCCGAACAGATAGTGATTCTCTGTGACAAGCCCTACAAAATCGGCCGTAGCAGGCTTTTCTTTGCCGATCATCTTATCAACAAGGACGGCTGAGAAAATCGCCTTGGCGCCCTCTTGTTCACAGTATCGAATGATCTCGCTGAGGGTGATGCCCTCATCGAGAATGTCATCAACCACCAAGACGGTCCGGTCCTTGAGTGAGAGACTTGGCCGCAAGGTCCAGGTCATGGTGGTTCCGGCGGTTGCCCCCTGATAGCGCCCGGCCTTGACTGAATCCACCTCGAGGGGGAATGGCAGATGAAGGAGGAGCTCCCCTGCGAAAAAAATACCGCCGTTGAGGACGGTCAGAATGATGGGGTGCGCATCTTGTAGTTCTGCCGTTATCTTCTGGGCCATCGTTTGAATGGCCTGATGGGTCTCATCGTGGGTGTAAAGGCAGGTCGCTTCATCAGCAACGCGTCTGATTTCTTCGAGTAGGGTCATGATTCACTGGTCGCTGAGGGATTGAAGGCGAGGGGCTGCAGATTGCCAACGGGGATGGCTAAAGAGGTCTTCTCTCGCGATGCCGCAATGGCCGCGTAGCCGGTTTAGCCGCAATAGTCGCGAATCGTTCGGCAAAGGGGTTCCTAAGGCCTCAAGAACCGCTTCGGCACTCCCAGGTGCATTACACACAAGCACCATATCGCAGCCTGCTTCAAGAGCGAGGATGGCGCGATCGATAGGGCCGCCGGCAAAAGCGGCGCCTGCCATTGAAAGATCATCGCTGAAGATGGCCCCTTGAAATCCGAGTCGTTCTTTTAGGACTTTTTGAATCCAATAGGAGGAGAAGCCGGCCGGTTGCGGATCTACGGCATCATAAATGACATGGGCTGGCATGATGCCTTCGATGCCGGCGGCGATCAAGTCGGCGAAGGGAAGAAGATCCCAATTCTCGAGTTGTTCGAGAGTCCGATGATCCACTGGCAAAGCGAGGTGCGAATCTTCGACTACCCCCCCATGACCCGGAAAATGTTTGCCGACGGCGGCCATACCGGCGGCCCGCATGCCGCGAACGAAGGCGCTGGCCAGGCGGGATACCGTGGCAGGATCGCGGCCGAAAGCACGGTCGCCAATGACCTGACTGATCCCTGATTCAACATCAAGGACGGGTGCAAAGCTGAAATCGACTCCCACCGCAAGACATTCGGCGGCCATGACCCATCCCGCATCTTCGACCAGCTCAAGATCATTGAGGTGTTCATAAGCCCCTGCTGGCGGCAACCTTGTAAAACCATCACGAAACCTTTGGACGCGGCCCCCTTCATGATCGACAGCGATCAGGAGGGAGGCTCTGATGGCCCGAATCGAGGCTATGAGTGCTCGAATTTGATTTGGGGACGTGTAGTTTCTTCTAAAAAGAATCACGCCGCCG
>JBEIRQ010000040.1:0-9828 GCA_040375885.1 Methylococcus sp. | reverse complement strand
GCTACTCCCTCGTGGAACTAACCCCGATAACCGGCCGTAAGCACCAGATACGCCGCCACCTCAAACATATCTTTCACCCTATCCTTGGGGATACCACACACGGCGACGGCCAGCACAATCGATTTTTCAGGGAAACGTTGGGCATTCATCAACTACTCCTCATCGCTTCAAGCCTCACCCTCCCCCATCCCGTGTCAGGAGATCCTGTCACCGTCAATGCCCCTATCTCCTCTGATTTTGGAAAAGCGCTCACCCAACTCAACTGGCCAACGGGACTGATGGAGAAGGCCCGCCCCCCCTCAGAATTCAAGGACGATCCTCAAGAACTCTTGATTGCGCCGTAAAGGCAAGCCCCTGATTGTAGACGCCATTCACCATGACAGACTCAACCACGGGCGGCAACACCAGCCCATCGCTCTCCCACTCCACCAGGAAACTCGCGCTAATTCCGCCACGTCGGTCCGACTCTCTTAACACGAACTCCGTGGCAGCCAAGGGCCTTAAAACGCTCGGCCGGTCGAGATAGGACCTCACCAAGCCCCCATCTGCAGCGAAATAATCAACCCGCCTGATCCTTATCGGGGCTTTTCGATCAATATTTCGAACACTCAATGTCACGGTCAAATCCAGCGTCACCGGCTTATTGCCATAGGGCACCTCAGAATAGACGGGCACATAAAGAACCTGCCCATGGACTCGCCCATCGGCCGCCAAACAAGGCCCCACTAAGAGCAGAAAGCCTCCAAATAAATAGATCCGAAGCCAAAAACACATCACCTTCAAAGGGACACCCTCCTTCATCTAAGAGATTATCTCGACTCACCCAGCAACCCATCGCTGCGCCTCTAGCCATTATCCAACAACCAGACTCTTCCCATCTCAGCCTGATGACCGTTTTTCTTGAGCACTCACCCCCCCTTTAATAAAAAAATAGGTTGCAGATGGAATTTTTCACCGAAACCTGTGTCACAAGAAGGTGCCGGGCAATTACCGGCATGAGTTGGCGGTTTCGGGCAATTACCGACCCGTCTTTATGAAACCAAGTGTTTTGGAGGTTAACATGGCAGCAACAACTGCAAGTGGCGTTGGCGCAGCGGATCGTCCGCTTCTCGACAAGGCCTGGCTGACTTTTGCATTCGGCATTTACTTTGTCTTTTACATGTGGGTACGTTGGTACGAAGGCGTCTACGGCTGGTCAGCTGGTCTTGATTCATTCGCACCAGAATTTGAAACCTACTGGATGAACTTCCTGTACACCGAAATCGTTTTAGAAGTCACCACGGCTTCTATCCTTTGGGGTTACATCTGGAAGTCACGTGACCGCAACCTGGCTGCGATCCAGCCACGTGAAGAACTGCGTCGCAACATGACCCACCTGATTTGGTTGTTTGCTTATGCAAATGCCATTTACTGGGGTGCTTCTTACTACACCGAACAGGATGGTACTTGGCATCAGACGATTGTTCGTGACACCGACTTCACGCCGTCACACATCATTGAGTTCTACCTGAGCTACCCGATCTACATCATCACCGGTTTCGGCGCGTTCCTTTACGCGAAGACCCGTCTGCCATTCTTTGCAGAAGGTCTTTCACTGCCTTACCTCGTGACTGTTGTTGGTCCGTTCATGATCCTGCCTAACGTAGGTCTGAACGAGTGGGGCCACACCTTCTGGTTCATGGAAGAATTGTTCGTAGCGCCTCTGCACTACGGCTTCGTCTTCTTTGGCTGGTTGGCTCTGGCGATCGCTGGTGTACTTCTGCAAGTCTTCGCTAGCTTCGGTAACCTGATTGGCAACACGATCTGTGAAGCCGTTGATCAGGGTCTGATCGCTAAGTAAGCGAGAACCTGGGGGATGAGTGTGGGTTTTGCCCTCGCTGATCACCCGGGACACCTAGTTTGGGCGGCGGTGAGAGCCGTCGCCTGAACGACAATAAAAAAACCTTTTGGAGGTATAAATGAGCGCACTTAATTCAGCGGTTCGGTCACATGCCGAAGCTGTGCAGGTCTCTCGGACGGTCGATTATATCGGTCTGTTCGTGTTCTTCTTCGTTGTTTGTGGTTCTTACCACATCCACGCGATGCTCACCATGGGTGACTGGGACTTCTGGGCGGATTGGAAAGATCGTCGTCTTTGGGTCACCGTTACCCCGATCGTATTGATCACCTTCCCAGCAGCAGTTCAGTACTTCCTGTGGGAACGTTTCCGTCAGCCATGGGGCGCTACGGTTTGTGTACTTGCTCTTCTTTTCGGTGAGTGGGTTAACCGTTACTTCAACTTCTGGGGCTGGACCTATTTCCCTGTGAACTTCGTGTTCCCAGCGATTCTGACCCCGGGTGCAATCCTTCTTGACACGGTTCTGCTGCTGTCAGGTAGCTACCTGTTCACCGCCATCATTGGCGCAATGGGCTGGGGCTTGATCTTCTATCCAGGTAACTGGCCGATCATGGCACCTTTGCACGTTCCAGTTGAATACAACGGCATGCTGATGTCTATTGCTGACATCCAGGGTTACAACTACGTCCGTACGGGTACTCCTGAGTACATTCGTATGGTTGAAAAGGGCACCCTGCGTACGTTCGGTAAGGACGTAGCACCGGTATCTGCGTTCTTCTCGGCCTTCATGTCCATCCTGATTTACTTCATGTGGCACTTTGTTGGTCGCTGGTTCGCTACCGTCCGCTTCATCAAGCAGTCTTAATTGACGGTTGAGCCTTAGAAAAAAAGGACCGGGAAGGCGTTGAGCCTTTAACGGTAGATTAAAAACTCGAGAGAGGAAGAACCATGAAACTACTCAACAAATGGTCCGCTGTAGCCCTGATGGCTGCTGTGGCTGCGACGAGCTTCTACGCTCCGACCGCATCGGCGCACGGTGAGAAGTCACAGGCTGCGTTCATGCGTATGCGTACGATCCACTGGTATGACCTGAAGTGGTCAAAGGAAGTGGTTAAGGTGAACGATACGGTTGAAGTAACCGGTAAGTTCCACGTGTTTGAAGGTTGGCCTGAAACGGTTGATGCACCTGAAAATGCGTTCTTGAACATTGGTATTCCAGGCCCTGTCTTCATCCGTAAGGCTTCTTACATTGGTGGTCAGCTGGTTCCACGTTCAGTACGTCTTGAAATTGGTAAGACCTACGACTTTAAGGTTGTTCTGATGGCGCGTCGTCCAGGTGACTGGCACGTTCACACCATGATGAACGTCAAAGGCGGTGGTCCAATCATTGGCCCAGGTAAGTGGCTGACGATTGAAGGCTCTATGGCTGACTTCAAGAACCCGATCACCACCCTGACCGGTGCAACGATTGATCTTGAAAACTACAACCTGGAAAACACCTACTTCTGGCACACCTTGTGGTATGTCTTTGGTCTGGCTTGGATCGTTTACTGGATTCGTCGTCCGGTGTTCCTGCCACGCTTCCTGATGGTCAATGCTGGCCGTGCGGATGAGCTGGTTTCTGGCACCGACAAGAAGATTGGTATGGTTTTCGCTGCGGCGACCGTTCTGATCGTGATCTTTGCGATGTCTGCGGCGAATGGCAAGTACCCAATCACCATTCCTCTCCAGGCAGGTACCATGCGTGGCATTAAGCCAGCGGTTGACGAAAAGTCAGCGGTATCTATCAAGGTTGAAGATGCGACCTACCGTGTACCAGGCCGTGCGATGCGCATGAAGCTCACCATGACCAACAATGGCAATGCTGCTGTTCGTTTGGGTGAGTTCTACACCGCATCGGTTCGTTTCCTTGATTCAGACGTTTACAAGGACACCAGCGGTTACCCAGAAGATCTTCTGGCTGAAGACGGTCTGTCTGTCAGCGACAACAGCCCACTGGCTCCAGGTGAGACCCGTACGGTTGAAGTCACTGCAGCTGACGCTGCTTGGGAAGTTTATCGTTTGGCCGACATCATCTATGATCCAGACAGCCGCTTTGCGGGTCTGCTGTTCTTCTTTGATGCAGCTGGCAACCGGACGATCTCTCAGGTTGACGCTCCGCTGATCCCATCCTTCATGTAAGGCCTTGAGGTGCCGGGTTCGCCCGGCACCTGATGGTTAGGGATTTGAGGGCTCCTCACCGAAAGGTGGGGGGCCCTTTTTATTTGGGCGTATGGTCGGGCGGGGGGGATTTAAGTCGTCTTCTCTTAAAGGATGCTTTCTGCCTGTAAATCCGCATGATACGAGGAGCGGACCATGGGGGCGCTCGCGACGGACGAGAACCCAAGAGACAGGGCTTTAAGTTCTAACGCTTTAAATTCATCGGGTGAGGCGTAACGGACAACGGCTAAATGATCGCGACTCGGCTGAAGGTACTGGCCAATGGTCAGCATGTCACACCCTGCCGCTCTTAAATCTTGAAGCACCTCGATAATCTCATCAAGAGATTCACCAAGACCCAGCATGAGGCCTGATTTGGTGGGAACCAAAGGGTGCTGTTGTTTAAACGCCTTGAGCAAGGCCAGTGAAGAATGATAATCCGCGCCGGGTCTGACCGCTTTATAGAGCCTTGGAACCGTCTCGAGATTATGGTTGAAAACATCCGGAGGGCAAGCGGATAGTCGTTCAATAGCTACCGCTTGGCGCCCTCTGAAGTCTGGGGTTAGGATCTCAATACGCGTTTCATGTGAAACCACTCTGATGCGGTCGATGCAGTCGACAAAATGTGCAGCCCCACCATCTGAAAGGTCATCCCGATCGACCGAAGTGATGACGACATAACGAAGTCCCAGGGCCTGGATGGTCTTCGCAAGATGCGCAGGTTCCAAGGGATCTGGGGGCTTTGGTTTGCCATGAGCGACATCACAGAAGGGGCAGCGCCGGGTGCACACATCCCCCAAAATCATGAAAGTGGCCGTCCCTTTAGAGAAGCACTCAGAGAGGTTTGGGCAAGAAGCTTCCTCGCAGACGCTGTGAAGTTTATTTTCCCTGAGGATTCGTTTGATGTTTTGTACCGGCCCGCTATCGCCAATGCGTGTCCTGATCCAGGCGGGCTTGTTGATTAATGGAGCGGAGGTATCGACCTTGATGGGAATTCGGCTGAGTTTGTCGGCGTTGCGTTGATGGGTCGTAGGTTTCTTTCTTGAGGGCGCCTCAAGATCTTTGGTGTCGTTCATATCGTTATCAGCCACGTTGAAGGTGATCATTGGAGGGTAATCCAAGCCGCTGGTTCAACAAAAGACTTAAGGCAGAAGTCAGCGCTTCAGGGTGTGTATGAATGCCCAGCTGTTGCAGTGAGGTCATCGAAAGGCCTTCGTACCCGCAGGGATTGATCAAGTCAAAATGGCGAAGGTCGGCGTTTACATTGAGCCCGATGCCGTGATATGAACAGCCGCGACTCACTTTCAACCCAACCGAGGCGAGCTTTTTCTGATCGACGTAAACACCTGGCGCCCCCTCGCGGGTGGTTGCCTTGATGCCAAACTGCGCCATGAGATCGATGATCATATGCTCCAGGGTTTGAATCATTTGCTTAATGCCGAGGTTGTGGCGGCGAAGATCCAAAAGGGTGTAGATCATTAATTGCCCCGGGCCGTGCCAGGTGATTTGACCGCCACGGTCGGATCGAATGACAGGATCCATTGAATGCCCCAGGAGGTGGCGTACATCGGCATTTAAGCCAAGAGTATAGACCGAGGCATGTTCCAGGAACCAAAGGTAGTCGTTCGAATGCGCGTCGCGGTGGCGGGTGTAGTCGCGCATAGCCTCAAGCACTTCGGCGTAATCACAGGATCCGAGCCATTGAGGAATGGGGGGATTCAATGGGGGGTATCAAGAAAGAATTTGGCGAGCCCTAGAAAAATGAAGAAGCCCATGCCGTCCGTCATCGCCGTTAAGAGGACGCTGGTGCCGATGGCAGGATCAAGACCCATGCGGTGGCGGACCAGCGGTATGGTGAGGCCCATGATGGCGGCGACCACAAGATTGAGAAGGGTTGCGCCGGCCATGACCATGCCGAGACCCGCGCTGGAATAAAGGAGGTAAGCCATGACCCCGAGCACCCCACCCCAAACGATCCCGTTCAGAAGACCGATGACTATTTCCTTGATGATGAGGCGTGTGGTATTGGTCGAATTGATGATCCCAAGCGCGAGGGACCGAACGATCAGGATGCTGGTCTGATTCCCGGTGTTACCGCCGATCCCGGCAACGATCGGCATCAAGGAGGCCAAGGCGACAATCTTCACAATGACATCATCGAACAGTTCAATAACCCGGGTGGAAACAAAAGCGGTTATGAGGTTGATGGCGAGCCAGAGCCAGCGATTGCTGGCACTCTTCCAGACGCTGGAAAAGAGGTCTTCATCATCTCTGAGGCCAGCTTCAGAGAGGCGCTCCTCGTCGGATTTTTTTCGAATGATATCAACGATCACATCGATGCCGAGACGTCCCTGGAGGTGATTCTGCTCATCGACCACGGGCGCTGAAAGAAGGTCATAGCGCTCGAAGGCCCGGGCGGCCTCTTCGACATCATCGTTGACGCGAAAAAACACAATATCGCGGGCCATAACCGAAGCCACCGACTGCTCCGCATTATTGGTCACCAGTCGCTTCAGGGACAGAACCCCCTGAAGAACATTGTATTCGTCAACCACAAACAGCTTGTCGGTATGTTCCGGCAATTCACCCCGCTGACGGAGGTAGCGAAGGACGACGCCAAGGGAGGTGTCGGCGCGGATGGTGACCATGCCGAAATCCATGTGAGCCGCGACGCTGTCAGCGTCATACGCGAGGACAGATTGGAGGCGCTGGCGATTCTGATCGTTGAGGGTCTGCAGCAGCTCTTCCATGACTTCTTCTGGAAGATCGGGTGCAAGGTCCGCTATTTCGTCAGTATCGAGTTGCTCGGTCGCCGACAACAATTCGTTATTGTCCATGCACGAGATCAGTGTCTCGCGGACCGCGTCGGACACATCGAGGAGGATTTGCCCGTCAAGATCTGACTCGACGAACTCCCAGAGGGAGAGCCTTTGATCGACGGGGAGCGACTCCAGAAGATAGGCGATATCGGCGGAGTGAAGGCCCTTGAGGATCGTCTTTAAGGCGACCTGATGGCGCTTGTACATCAGGGTTTCAACCAGCTCATGCTGGGGCATCGCCTGTTGCTTGACGATCGTCTCCTCAAGCTTCTGTTTGTTGAGAAGCTCAATAACCTCCTTTAGGAGCTGCCTCAGGTGCTCTTCAGGGGACTGCGTGCTGATGTCGGGTGAAGGCATATAAGGGAGTCTATGTCAGTGATTGTCATCAAAGGGGGCTTTATAGGGCCATTATGACATCCGGGGATGCGGTTAGATCGTGATAAATCGCATCAAGTTGGCTTTTGCTGGTCGCTGTGATGGTGACCGTGACGGCATCATACTTTCCGCCTTGGCTCTTTCGTCGGGTCACCTGATCGACGGTGGTCTCTGGGGCGTGTCGCTGGACAATCTCGAGCACCAAGCGTTCGAAACGATCATCCGCGGCACCAAAGGCTTTGATGGGAAATTCCGAGGGGAATGGGATGAGGGTTTCGTTGGGCTGAGAGGTCATGCCAGATCCAATTTTAATGGCTATCGATTTAGGAGAGTCATGTGCAAGCGGTTAGGGCTCATGGTTTAAAGCGATGTCCCCGCCTCACGCAGGGCCGATTTGTAATCCTGATAGGCCTTCAGGACTTTGTGCCACACAGGGCCAGGCTGCCCTCCGTGAATAAGGTGTCCATCCAACTCGATAACCGCCAGTATTTCCCGGGTCGAGCTGGTGATCCAGAATTCATCGGCTGATGAGAGCTCTTCTACTCGAATATCACGCTGCTCGGTTGGAAATCCTGAAGCGGCCGCCAGTTCAAGCACAAGATCCCGAGTGATCCCTGGCAGGATCGAGGGCCCCTTGGGTGGGGTGATGACCCGGCCGTCCTTAACGAGAAAGATGTTGCTGGCAGATCCTTCGAGGGCCAGTCCGTCACGAACCAGAATGGCCTCGGCCGCGCCTTCATCAAGGGCTTCCTGGCGCAGCAGGACATTGGCTAGAAGGGTGATGGCCTTGATGTTGCAGCGGTCCCATCGAGTGTCTTTCACCGTGACGGCTTTGATGCCTGCCAAGGGGATAGGGCTGATGGCGGTGCACATCGCAAAGACGGTGGGTTGCAATGGGCTGGGAATGGCGTGGTCCCGTTTGAGATCGGCCCCGCGGGTGACCTGAAGATAAATTTGCTGGTCATGATTCCCGTTGATCAAGCGATCGAAAATGCTCGACCATTCGCTGTCTGGGTAGGGTGATAGCATGCGGATGCCGGCGAGGCTCTGGTCCAATCGCCTCAGATGTTCTTCGAGCCTCAGGGGCTTGCCGCCATAGACAGGGATGACTTCATAAACGCCGTCACCAAACAAAAAGCCACGATCAAGCACCGGGATTCGGGCTTTAGAGAGGGGGAGAAACTCCCCATTGAGATAGATGGTGGGATCCTGATCGCTCATGGGGGTCTTCATGCTTATTTTTTGATCATCATGGCTATTTCGTCGAACAGCCGCTTAAAGAGCCCTCCCCGCTCGATGGTTTCAAGGGCGACCAGATTTTGCTGGGCCATCACCTCACCATTTCGGGTGACCTTGACCTCTCCTAGCTTGTCCCCGAGTTGAATGGGGGCCGTGCTGTTGTTATCGACTTCCATGCTGGCCTTGAGGGTGTCGTACTGGCCTCTTGGGAAAGTCACGCTGAAGTCACGCTGGAGCCCAAGGGGTACCTCTGATTCGGAGCCTTTCCATACATGGGCCTCCGCCAGTTTGGTGTGGGCCTTGAACAGGGCTCGGGTTTCGTAGAACCTAAAACCATAGCTTAAAAGCTCCGCGTTGGTGGAGGCTCTCGCGCTGTCGCTTTTAGCGCCCATGACCACGGAGATCAAGCGCATGTCGTTGCGGAGCGCAGAGGCCACCAGACAGTACCCGGCGCCATCGGTGTGGCCGGTTTTGACGCCATCCACGGTGGGATCGATCCAAAGGAGGCGATTGCGATTGGGCTGCTTGATGTTGTTATAACTAAACTCTTTAAGGGAGTGCCATTGATAGTATTCAGGAAACTCCTTGATCAGGGCGCGGGTCAACAGGGCCATATCCCTGGCGCTGGCGTAATGGTTGGGCTTTGGGAGCCCCATGCTGTTCTCAAAGTGGGTGTTGGTCATGCCGATTTGAGCGGCCGTCTGGTTCATGCGGTCGGCAAAAGCTGACTCAGAGCCGGCGATACGCTCAGCGAGCGCGATACTGGCGTCATTTCCAGATTGAATGATCATGCCTTTAAGGAGGTTCTCAACGGCAATGGCTGACCCGCCTTCGGCGAACATTCGAGACCCCTCGGCCTTGGAGGCTTCCGGGCTGATGGTGACCATATCATCCAGGTGGAGGGCGCCTCGGGCGAGCTCCTGAAACGTGATGTAGGCGGTCATGATCTTGGTGAGGCTGGCTGGCTCCAGCCGATCATCGGCATGCTGCTCGGCAATCACGGCGGAACTTTCAGCATCGATCAGGATATAGGCCTTCGCGTCGATGGTGGGCGGCGGTGGCGGTGTTAGCGCAGGCGCCCCCCCCTCGGCCCGGAGAGAGGCCGGGAGCAGCAGGAGAGCAAGGTAGACAAAAAGGTGAAGACGATTCATCACGGCTAGAGCCCCTGATTTGAGGTCGATGAGAGGGTTTGATTGTAGCATGTGCCTTTGGAATCCGGCCCTGTCATTCTTCCACCGAATCCCTTGCTTCAGGAAGAGAAAAGGAAGATGCGGGCCGGGTAAAGTCCAAAGATGTCTTCAGATGTCCCTGGGTACACTGACTTAAAGCCACAAGGATCGACGGGCATCCCTGCACTTC
>JBEIRQ010000197.1:0-3665 GCA_040375885.1 Methylococcus sp. | reverse complement strand
CCTGAAGCCTTATTCGACTATCTGACGCAACGGCTCAACGAAAAGGATTTGGCCTACATCCATGTCGTCGACCCCACCCTCGGCGGTCACGGGACCGCCGAGGAAAAAGATCCGGCGGGAGAGAGGATCAAGCAGCAGATCCGAGAGAACTACCATGGAACCCTCATCGTCTGTGGCGGCTATGGCTTAGAGCGCGCCCAAAACGCTCTCAAGGAGCGTCAAGCCGATCTCGTGGCCTTTGGTCGAGACTTCATCAGTAACCCGGACCTCCCCGAGCGACTTCAACAAGGGGCACCGCTGAATCCCTCGGACCCATCAACCTACTATGGCGGTGGTTACAAGGGGTATGTTGATTACCCAAGCCTTAAGGAAGCGCGCGGGGAGGAAGGCGCTCCGGACTATTCGATCTTCAGCGGAAAATAAGCCCATGCGGGTCTCCATGATCGTCGCTATGGCTGAAAACCATGTGATCGGCATCAACAATCAGATGCCATGGCATTTATCTTCTGATCTGAAACGATTTCGCGAGATCACCATGGGGAAGCCGATCTTGATGGGGCGGCGCACCCATGCATCAATTGGCCGCGCGCTCCCCGGAAGAACCAACATTGTTCTGACGCACGACAAGGCATTGCATGCGGCGGGCTGCGTTATCGCGCATTCTTTTGAGGCGTCTTTGGAGGCTGCAGGTGACGCTGACGAGCTGATGATCATTGGCGGTTCGGCGCTCTATGAAGCCTTCCTGCCAGACGCCCAGCGACTTTACCTCACGCTGATTCATCGGTCTTTTGAGGGTGATACCGTTTTCCCTGTTCTTGACTGGAGCGCGTGGGAAATCTCACAGCAGGAAGAAATCACCGACGACCCTTTGGTGGACTTCAGCTACAGCTTTTTAACATTGGATAAAAAAACCTGCCCCTAGGCCCTCGGTTGGGAGGCGGGATGATCTCCTCGCCGCCATTCCCCCGATGCGCCTCCGGATTTCTTCAGTAACCCAATCCCTTGCATGAGCATTCCACGGTCAATGGCCTTACACATGTCATAGATCGTCAACAGCGCCACCTGAACCACCATCAGCGCTTCCATCTCAACGCCGGTTGGTCCAAGGGTCTTGGTCGTGGCGACACAACGAATACCGGGGAGGCCAGGAAGCGGCTCAAATTCAAGGCCGACATGCGTTAGAGCGATGGGATGACACAATGGAATCAGGTCAGCCGTTCTTTTACTGGCCATGATCCCTGCGATACGAGCGATACCCAAGACGTCACCTTTTCGATGGTTCCCGGACAAAATCAAGGAGAGCGTTTCAGGCTTCATGGTGATCAACCCTTCAGCAACGGCTACACGCTCGGTGCCTGCCTTGCCACCAATATCGACCATATGCGCTTCGCCGGCCGCATTAAAATGCGTCAATTCTGACATCGGAAGACCTTATCGTGCTGAAAAAAGGATGCGCATGGAGGGTTAAAGGCCTTTTCGGAGCGCTGTGACCAGAGCCGGCCCCTGATAAATCAGGCCCGTATAGATTTGGACGAGAGACGCACCAGCATCCATCTTTTGCCGGGCATCTTCAAGACTCATGATCCCGCCACAGGCGATGATCGGGATCCGTCCATCGAGGAGGCGGGCTAAGTGCGCTACCACCCCGGTCGATCTTGATCTGACCGGGGCGCCACTTAAGCCTCCCGCCTCCTGGCCATGGAGCAAGTGGCTGACTCCATCTCGAGCTGAGGTGGTATTGGTTGCGATCACCCCATCAACCTCATAGCGCAACAAGGTATCGGCGATCATCTCAAGCTCCGATGGTTCAAGATCCGGGGCAATTTTAAGGGCTAAGGGAACCTTCTTCTGGTGGGTGATGGCCAATTCATCTCTAAGCATCATCAAGCCTTTCAGTAAATCACCCAGATATCCTGCCGACTGCAAGGCCCGAAGACCGGGCGTATTGGGCGATGAAATATTGACGGTGACATAAGACGCCTGAAGATAGACCTTCTGAAGACAGGCCTCATAATCGCAAAGCGCTTCCTCGACCGGCGTATCCTTGTTTTTTCCAATGTTGATCCCAAGGATTCCCCGATAGGAGGAGTGGGTGACATGGTCCAACAATTGATCCACTCCCTCGTTGTTAAAACCCATGCGGTTGATAATTGCCTCGGCCTCAGGAAGCCTGAATAGGCGCGGCTTGGGATTCCCTGGCTGTGCCTTTGGGGTCACCGTGCCAATTTCAATAAATCCAAATCCGAGCGCGGACAGGCCATCAAGACATGCTCCGTTCTTATCAAGTCCTGCAGCAAGGCCCACCGGATTCGGAAATGAAAGCCCCATCACTTCCTTCGGGGATCCGGTATGGGGCTGACCCAAGGGATTGAACCCTTGAAGCCGCCCTAAATGAGCGAGCCAGGCCAAGGTGAGATCGTGCGCCCGTTCAGGATCGAGCCTGAACAGGAGCGGCCTCAAAAGGGAATACAACATGATGAAAGGGCCTCGGAAGTTAAAGAGTATCGGAAAAGCGCTCAATTTCTAATTTGAGCGTCATCAACCGCGAAGCATCAAGGCGCTGGGTCCGCCCCCCCACACAAAGGGCACCGCGGAACCCGAGATAATCGGGTTCATGCCTTGAGAGGGGCTCAATATCCCCCAAGGCCAGGGAACCGGCAAGACCGCAAAAAAGTGCGTGGGCCCGGGCTTCCTTTACAAAGGCGCCAATGAAGTCATCCGATCGACAATCTCTCAAAGATCCCCGAGATTTATCTGCGGTATCGAGCATGACCCCCGAAAAGCCCGTCGCTTTCAGCGTCCCAATCAAAGCAAGATCGAGGGGGTGATCAGCCAGGAGAACCGCGACCAGATGAATGTGATCCAGTTCAAGCTGCTTTAGCGCGGCAAGGACAGGCCCAAAGGCATCACCTGGGAAAAAACCCAGCTTGACATAATGGACCCCAGACAAGGCCATCGCCCTCACGGCGTTCACAATCAGATCCGGATGCATCGGAAGATCCCCAATAGTCGCACTCAAGACCTGTCCCTTAAGCGCTTCTACAGCGTCCCGGACCCCTTCATAAGACCAGGCACCGAGGGCCCCCTCGCCAGGGTTCTTGAGATCCAGAATATCAACGCCAAGCCCCACCACCGACTCGGCTTCTTCGAGATTCGCCACACTGGCCAGCAACCGAATCACTCACTGATCTCCCAAGAACAGACGGACCTTCTCCATCAGCCAAGACCAAGCTTCATACTCGATGGGGCCTGCCGTTTTCTCAAGTCCAATGGCGAGGTAGTCGAGCTCACGCTGAATCTTTTCGGGAGGTAATCGATCCAGCCGGCTGACCAAAATAGCCGCTTCGATCACCGCCGATTGTGCTCGATTAAAGCCCTTAAAGGGGCGATGCTGGGCCTCATGAACCACCGCACAATAAAGTTTAGGGCGAAGGGAATCCTCCTCGATCCTCTCAAGCGTCAATTCCGTATGCGAAAGGGCGCTCTCAAGACGAAAACCAGAGACATTTTCCGAAGGCACACAAGGCCAATCCCTGCGACCGGTGTGGCGGTGATGAATGCAACGGACGATGTTCGTATTTTTTCTGGGTGTCTCACCGGTCGACGGGATTGGCCTTGTGTGCCTTCGGAAAATGTCTCTGGTTTTCGTCTTGAGAGCGCCCTTT